>JAYRLJ010000070.1:0-11680 GCA_041905305.1 Hylemonella sp.
TGCTGCGCGAGGACGTCGGCCGCCACAATGCGCTGGACAAGGTGCTCGGCGCCTTGCTGCGTGCCGGCACCCCGGCCGAGGCGGGTTTCATCGCCGTCACCAGCCGCGCCAGCTACGAGATGGTGCAGAAGACGGCGAGCGCCGGCGTCAGCCTCTTGGCGGCTGTGTCGGGGGTGACCGGGCTGGCCATCGACACGGCGCAGGCCTGCGGCGTCACGCTGCTGGGGTTTGCGCGCGGGCAGGACCTGAGCGTCTACAGTCACCCGCAACATATCCAACTCTGAGCACAGCATGAACCGCGACCATCTGATCCGCATGGCCAACCAGATCGGCACCTTCTTCGAGTCGATGCCCGAACGGCAGGAGGCGCTGGAGGGTATCGCCACCCACATCAAGAAGTTCTGGGAGCCGCGCATGCGACGTGAGTTCCTGGCGTTGCTGGAGGCCGGCGGCGAGGGCGTGAGCCCCATCGTGCGCGAGGCACTGGACAAGCACCGCGCGCTGCTGACCTGACATTTCCAGGGGCGAGAGGCATTTCTCCCCCCTTTGGGGGATATGCGATCCATCGCCTGCACGTTAGATTGTCCCCAGAGTCGTAAGCACACCCGGACGAAAGACGGGGTCGCAAAGCCTCCGGCCTGATGGCGATGCAGGTAGCGGGGTTGCCAGACCGAGGCATGGATGGTCTGTCCCAGCCGCCAATCCAGGATAGAGCGCGGCAACCCAGTTTCCTGCTTGGAGCCTCTGCAGCAGCCAGGCACCTGTTCCGACCGACGGCCGAGTGTGTATTTCCGGCTCGATGTGCGTGTTCTGTCATACCAACAGGGAGCAGGGAAGTCATGAATTTCATCCGTCGAATGAAGGTGTCCGTGCGTCTGGCCGCAGGCTTTGGCGTTGTGCTCGTGCTGCTGATTGCGGTGGCATTCATCGCGGTCACGCGCATCAATGCCATCAACGCCGCGACGGACGAGATCGTCCTCGACCGCTATCGCAAGTTTGAGCTCGCGACCAGCATCCGCACGGCGGTTCACACCCAGGCCGGCTATTTCCGCAACGCCCTGGTCGCTGGCAGGGATCCTGTGGAGAGCAAGAAATGGCTGGATGCCATGCAGGCTGGCATCCCGCGCCAGAACGAAAATTTCGACCAGCTCAAGTCGCTTGTCGGGTCAGGGACCAAAGGCGAGGCCTTGTTCAAGACCATGGCCGAGCGGCGGGCGGCGTTCGGCAAGGCCCGCAACGCATCCTTGAAGCTGCTGCAGGACGGGCAGGTTGATGAGGCGGCCACCTACATGCTGAAGGAAGTGCAAGGGCCGCAGGATGCTTTTTTTGAATCGGTCAACGCGATGACCGAGTTCCTGGATGCCGAGATGAAGGCGCTCGGGGAGATGGCGCGGTCCCAGGGCCGTAATGCCGTGATCATCACGCTGGCGCTGTCTGGTTTGGCCGTTGTCGCCGCCTTGATGATCGGTGTCATGATCACGCGCTCGATCACCCGTCCGCTGGAGCAGGCGGTGCAGGTGGCCGCCGACGTGGCCTCCGGCGACCTGACGACCCGGATCGATACTGGCGCCGAAGACGAAACCGGCCGGCTGCTGACGGCATTGAAGACGATGCAGGACAGCTTGGCAACCGTGGTCAACCGCGTGCGATCCAGTGCCGAAAGCGTCACCACCGCCAGCGCCGAAATTGCGCAGGGCAACCAGGATCTGAGCGCGCGCACCGAAAGCCAGGCCAGTGCACTGGAGCAGACCGCGGCCTCGATGGAAGAGCTGGGTTCCACCGTCAAACAGAACGCCGACAACGCCCGCCAGGCCAATCAGCTGGCCCAGAGCGCGTCCACCGTGGCCGTGCGTGGGGGCGACGTGGTGGCGCGGGTGGTGGACACCATGAAGGGCATCAATGACAGCTCCAAGAAGATCGCCGACATCATCGCGGTGATCGACGGCATCGCCTTCCAGACCAATATCCTGGCGCTGAATGCGGCGGTGGAGGCGGCCCGGGCCGGTGAACAGGGACGCGGTTTTGCCGTCGTGGCCGGCGAGGTGCGATCGCTGGCGGGCCGCTCGGCCGAGGCGGCGAAGGAAATCAAGCAACTGATCACCGACAGCGTCGAACGTGTCGAACAGGGAAGTGCGCTGGTGGATCAGGCCGGACACACCATGGACGAGGTGGTGAGCAGCATCCGGCGGGTGACCGATATCATGGCCGAGATCAGTGCTGCCAGTTCCGAGCAGAGCGCGGGCGTGAACCAGGTCGGTGAGGCCATCTCGCAGATGGACCAGACCACGCAGCAGAATGCCGCACTGGTGGAGCAAAGTGCCGCGGCCGCGAGCAGCCTCAAAGGCCAGGCTGAGCAACTGATGCAGGCGGTCAGCCTGTTCCGTCTCGACAGCGGTGCTGAGCAGAACGCAGGCAGCCCGCTGTCGCTCGCGATGAGGTAGGCGGCCGCCTGCGAGAGCAACTTGTTCTAGCAGCTAGAGGCCTGGCCGCGCGCTTCGCTGGCTACACTGGCTCGCATGAACTCCGACCTCGCCGAGCGGCCATACCGTGGTTGGCTGACCGTCAACCTGCTGCTGCAACTGGCCTTTGGCCTGCTGGCCATGACGATCTGCCTGCCCTCCATGCGGGACTGGCCCGCCTTCTTTTCCGCCGACCAGGCCAGCGTGCAGCTGACCTTCAGTCTCTATGTGGCGGCCTACGGTGGTCTGCAACTGGTCTATGGTCCGCTGTCAGACCGGCTGGGGCGCAAGCCCATCCTGTTGTTGGGGCTGAGTTTGGCGCTGTCCGGTTCGCTGCTGGCGGCGCTGGCGCCCAACCTCACGCTGCTGGTAATGGCGCGCGCGCTCCAAGGTGCCGGCAGTGCGGCTGGCATGGTGGTCGGGCGGGCCATGGTGCAGGACCTGTTCCACGGCGCCGAGCGTACGCGCATGATGGCTTACATCGGCATGACCATGGGCTTATGCCCGCCGTTGGCGACGCTGCTGGGCGGGCAGTTGCACGTGCGGCTGGGCTGGCAGGCCAATTTCGTGCTGATGGCGCTCATGGCGCTGGCACTGTTGGTGTCGGCCTGGCGCGTGCTGCCGGCGCGGGTCGCCACGCCGCCGCAGGCCGCCGAGGCCCATTGGCTGCGCAAGTTGCTGGATGCCTATGCACGGCTGATGCGTGAGCCGGCGTTCCTGCTGTATGTGACCATCCTGGCCACCAGTACGGCGACCTTCTACACCTTCCTGGCTGGCGCGCCGCTGGTGCTGGGCGGCTATGGGGTGGGGCCGGCGCAGATCGGCTGGTACATCATGGCGATTCCGTTTCCCTATGTGCTGGGCAATGTGCTGACCAGTCGCCTGATCCATCGTGTCGGCGACCGCGGTCTCATGCACCTGGGCCAGCTGTCCGTGGTGTGTGGCCTGGGGTTGTTGCTGACCCTGGGGCTGGCCGGCTGGCACACGCCGCTTGCTTTTGCATTGCCTCTGGTGCTGCTGGGCCTGGGCCATGGCTTGCTCACGCCACCGGCCCTGGCGGGCACGGTGGGGCTGGTGCCGGCGCTGGCCGGCTCGGCAGCGGCGGTTGCGGGGTTGATGCAGCAGCTGACCGGTGCGCTGGGCGGCTACGGGGTTGGGCTGTTGACCCACAACGGCCCGGTGAACCTGGGGTTGCTCATGCTGGCCCTGTCGCTGTGCGGGGTGGCAGCGCAGTGGCGGCTGCACCACCAGCTGCGCAAAAGCGCCTGAACTTCGCTCAGCCGGAGCGCTTGCCGCCCAGCTTGCGGTAGACGGTCGCTCGGCTGATGCCCAAGGCGCGGGCGGCCTGGGCCACGTTGCCGCGCGCTTCTGCCACCGCCTCGCGGATCAGGTTGGTCTCCACCTCGCGCAGCGGCTGGGCCGATGGCATGGCCGCGGCAGACCCAAGCGACGGTGCCGGTGCTGGCGTCAGACGTCCGGCCACGTTCGCGCGTACATGCAGACGCAGGCCCGACCACAAGGGAACCTCGATGACGCTGGTGCCACGCCGGGCAGCGTCGAACAGCATCTCGAACGGCAGAGCAAACAGGTCGCGGCTGTGCGGGCGGTCCTGGCTGCCCAGGCTCAGCTGAGGCAGCAACTGGCGCGCCACGCGGTTGGCAGCCACCACTTGGCCGTCGGCATCGAGTGCCAGCAGGCCATCGGTGTCGTCGCTCAGGGGCAGGCCAACCCAGTTCATTTGCAGCAGCAAGCGATGCGGAAGTTGTCGCAGCAGGGCGTTTTCGATCGCGCGTGCCGAATGCAGGGCCAGGTGCGTGAGTTCGGGACGCTCTGGCGCCTCCACCCCGGTCAGGTCCAGCATGCCGATGCAGCGGCCGTCCGGGCCGAACAGCGGTGCGCCAGCGCAGCTGTAGACGGCGGTGTCGTTGTAGAAGTGCTCGCCGCGGTGCAGCCACACCGGCTGCAGCTCGTGCAGGGCTGCCCCGATCGCGGTGGTGCCCACACGGGCTTCCGACAGGTCGACGCCGATGCGGGTGATGACCGCCGCGCGCCGGTCGCTGCGATCGATCGGCCCATCCACATCTACCACCACACCGTCGCGGTTGGTGAGGATGGCGAAGTAGCGGGTGTCGGCCAGCGTGCGGCCCAGCTGCGTGAGGATGGGGCGCGCCGCCTGCACCAGCAGGCGGTTGGCCTCCGAGGTACTGCGCATGGCCTGGGTCGAGACGGCTTCAAATGTCACCCGGTCGCCGGGCCGTTGCCCCTGCGCCAGGCAACGCTGCCAGGAGCGGGTGATCCAGGGCTCCACCAAACCGCTGGGCAAGTCCGCAGCTTCATGCAGCGCGAGTTGCCGCGCTTGAGCGATGCGGTTCAGACGCGGTGTGGCGAGCGCAGGCATGGGCAGGGTAGGCAGCCTGCTTAAAGCGGCTTGCGGATCGTGATGGCGCCGCGGATCTGACCAATGCTGTAGCCAGTGCCACGGTCTTGCGGGTAGAGGCTTTGCAGTTGTGCATGAACACCGGGCGCGAGCTGGTCTGTCGGGCCATGGCAGGCGATGCACAGCGGCTGCACGGGCAGGGCCTTCATGTAGCGATACTCCTGCTGTCCGCCGCTGCTGACCTGCTCCCATTTCTCCAGCGTGGCGGGACTTTCGCCCGCGGCGGCGCGGCGGTCGAAATCCTCCAGTGCCGCGCGCTCCCAGGCATCCGGCACTGCCGCCGGATTGCGGTTGCCCAGGCTCACACGCCGGATGCCCCAGCCGGTCTGCGCCGATGCGTCCTTGGCGATCTGCGGCGCCTTGTCGCGGCAGACGGCGATGGCCGACGGCGCGCCACCTTGAGCGATTTCCGCCTGCAGCATCTGCAGCAGCTTGGGTGGCACGGTGCTGGCCACCTGGCGTGCCTCGCCGACCCAGGGCGCTTGTTGTGCGTGGCTGCCGAACGCAAACGTGAGCAGCAGGGCGCTGCCGATCAGGTGGGTCCGCATGAAGCTCTCCTTGCTATGACGATGAGTGGAAGCGGCGATCGGCTGTCACTTTAACGCGATTCGACGGCGGGAGCCAGCCAGGCGCAGGACGCGCAGTCAGCGCAGCAGCAGTGTGACGGTCTTGATGCCGGCGACCGTCAGCGTCAGCGAACCTAGCAGGTGCAGCGCCGCAGTGCCCAGCGCCAGGGCGTAGCGGTGCTGCTGCAGCATGGCGACCACTTCGGCGGAGAAGCTGGAGAATGTGGTCAGCGCGCCAAGAAAACCGGTGACCAGTGCGAGGCGCCACACCGGGTCAAGCTGCGGCAGCTGTTGAAACACGGCGACGCAGAGGCCGATCAGGTAGCCGCCGATCAGGTTGGCCGCCAGCGTGCCCCAGGGCAGCAGCGCGCCGGGCGTGCTCAGCCACAGGCCAAGCTGCCAGCGGGACAGTGCGCCCAGGCTGGCGCCGAGGCAGATGGCGAGGACGGGCAGCAGCGACATGCCGGGATGATAGCCCGGCTCACAGGCGCATCTGCTGGGGCAGCCAGGTGGCCAGACCGGGTACGAACCACAGCAGCAGCACGGCGACCACCATCAGCAGGAACATGGGCACCGAGACGCGCGCGATCCACGGCAGCTGGCGGCCAGTCATGCCTTGCAGCACGAACAGGTTGAAGCCCACCGGCGGCGTGATCTGGGCCATCTCGACCACCAGCACGATGAAGATGCCAAACCAGATGGGATCGATACCAGCCTTCTGCACCGTGGGCATGAGCACACCCATGGTGAGCACCACCATGGAGATGCCGTCGAGAAAGCAGCCCAGCACGATGAAGAACACCATCAGCGCCAGCACCAGCGCAAAGGGACTGAGGCCGAGGCTGCCGATCCACTCCGCCAGGTGGCGTGGCAGGCCCATATAGCCCATGGCCAGCGTAAGGAAGGCCGCGCCGGCGAGGATGAGCGCGATCATGCAGTACAGCCGGGTAGCGCCCATCAGGGCGTCTCGGAACGTGGCCCAATTGAGCGAGCCCTGCAGGGCCGACAGCAGCAGCGCGCCGACCACGCCCACGGCAGCCGCTTCGGTGGCGGTGGCAATGCCCGCGTAGATGGAGCCCAGCACGCCGGCAATGAGCAGTACCACCGGGATCAGGCTGCCCGAGGCGCGCAGTTTCTCTCGCAGCGGCATGGGCGGGTCGCGCGGCGGCACTTGCTCGGGGTGGCGCAGTGCCCACACCATGATGTAGCCTGAAAACAGCAGCGCCAGCAGGATGCCGGGGATGACACCGGCGATGAAGAGCTGCGCAATCGACACATCGGCCGCCACGCCGTAGACGATCATGATGATGGACGGCGGGATCAGCAGGCCCAGCGTGCCGGCACCGGCCAGCGTGCCGACGACCATGTGGTCCGGGTAGCCGCGGCGCTTGAGCTCGGGCAGCGTCATCTTGCCGATGGTGGCGCAGGTGGCCGCGCTCGAACCCGAGACGGCGGCGAAGATGGCGCAACCGGCCACGTTGGTGTGCAGCAGCCGGCCGGGCAGGGCCTGCATCCACGGTGCCAGGCCACGGAACATGTCCTGGCTCAGGCGGGTGCGGAACAGGATCTCACCCATCCAGATGAAAAGCGGCAGCGCGGTCAGCGTCCAGCTGGAGGCCGAGCCCCAGATGGTGACCGCCATGGCATCGCCGGCCGGGCGGGCCGAGAAGATCTGGATGCCGATCCACGCCACACCCGAGAGCGTGAGGCCGATCCACACGCCGCTGCCGAGGATGAGGAAGAGCGCGGCGATCAGCAGCGCGGTGACGAGCAGTTCATTCATTGCGCAGCATTTCCTTCTCGCCGTTGGCGGGCTCCACGCGGCGGCCGCACCACTCCAAGACCAGTTCGTCGAGCATCGCCACCGCAAACACTACCGTGCCGAGCGCCATGGCCAGCTGCGGCAGCCACAACGGCGTGGCGTCGTTGCCGGTGGAGATGTCGTTGAATTCGTGCGATTGCCAGACCAGCCGGCAACTGTAGAAAGCCAGCAGCAGGCTCAGCGCGGCGGCGATGGCCAGGCTCCACAGCTCCATTGCACGCCGCGGCGCGCCGTGCAATGCGTTGAGCAGCAGGGTGACGCGGATGTGTTCGCCCTTTTTGAGTGTGTGCGCCAGGGCCAGGAAGCCGGCGGCGGCCATCAGGTAGCCGGCATAGGCGTCGGTACCGCTGACATGGAAGCCGAACTGCCGGCTCAGCACCGACAGCAGCACCATGCCCAGCAGACCAACCATGCACAGCGCCGCCCCGATGGCGGCGCCCTGGTAAAGCGCGTCGAGCAGGCGGCGCATCAGATCAAGGCTTGCTGAAGGCGTCGATCATGGTCTTGCCGTCGGCGCCGGCCTTGTCCAGCCACTCCTTGAGCATGGTGTCACCCACCTTCTTCAGGTCGGCCTTGAGTGCGGCGGAGGGGGCCAGAACCTGCATGCCGTTGGCCTTGAGTTTCTCCAACGTCTCGGTGTTGATGCGCTTGCTGGCAGCCAGGCCGCGAGCTTCCGCCGTGGCAGCGGCTTTCAGCACGGCCTCCTGCGTGGGCTTGTCGAGCGCATCGAAGGCTTTCTTGTTCACCAGCACGGCGTTCTTGGGCAGCCAGGCCTGGGTGTCGTAGTAGTACTTGAGGTGCTCATACAGCTTGCTGTCCACACCGGTAGCGCCGGAGGTCATGGTGGCTTCCACCACACCGGTGGCCAGGGCCTGCGACAACTCGGCGGCCTGCACCGTCACCGGCTGCGCGCCCACCAACTCGGCGATGCGAGCGGTGGCCGGGCTGTAGGCGCGCCATTTCACGCCCTTGAGGTCCGCTGCGCTGTTGAGCGGCTTCTTGGTGTAGATGCCCTGCGGGGGCCACGGCACCGCGTACAGCAGTTGCATGCCCTGCTCGGCGAGCTTCTTTTCCAGCAGCGGGCGCTGCGCCTTGTAGAGCTTCACCGACTCGTCGTAGCTGTCGGCCAGGAAGGGCAGGCCGTCGGCACCGTAGATCTGCCACTCATTCTGGAAGTTGGCCAGCAAGATCTCTCCGGCCTGGGCCTGGCCACCTTGCACGGCGCGCTTGATTTCCGGTGCCTTGAACAGCGAGGCGTTGGCGTGCAGCGTGATCTTGAGCTTGCCGCCGGTGGCCTTGTCCACGTCGGCAGCGAACTGCGCCATGTTCTCGCTGTGGAAGTTGGTGGCCGGGTAGGCGGCGGCCAGGTCCCATTTGGTCTGGGCCAGGGCGGTGCCGGCGGACAGGGCAAGGGCCAGCGAGACACTGGCGAGAGAGAAATGACGACGCTGCATGTTCACTCCACGGTAGTTGAAAAGGTTCCGGCACTTTACGGGGGCTTGTGCGGCCGGGGCATAGGCATATTCCCTAAATGCTGATAAATTGTCAATAAATTGTTGTTGTTTTTCTTGATTTCACCAGAACGGGGCGCCATGCCCTGAAGGAGTGCCCTTGATGGCCAGGAAGCCCACCCAGGCAGGAAGAGCAAGCGCCAGCGCCAAGGCCCCCATTGTGTCGTCGGCGCACCTGGTGTCGCCGCGCAGTGCCGAGATGAGCGAGTTCGAGTTTGGCCTCATCGTGGCCGGCAACGCCTTTCACCGCTGGATCGTGCACTGCATGTCGGCCGCCGGTCTGAAGGACCTGACGCCGCTGGACGTTCTGGTGCTGCACCACGTGACGCACCGCGCGCGCGACAAGCGGCTGGCCGACATCAGCTTCATCATGAATGTGGAAGACACGCACCTGATCAACTACGCGCTCAAGAAGCTGCAGGCGCTCGGTGTCGTGGCGTCGAGCAAGAACGGCAAGGAAGTGACCTACGCCGCCACGGAAGAAGGGCGCCAGTATGTGCAGCGCTACCGCGAGATTCGCGAGAGCTGCCTGATTAACGCGCTGAAGGCCGACGACGGTCTGAACCGGGACATCGGCGAGCTGGCGCGGCTGCTGCGCGTGCTGTCCGGCGTGTACGACCAGGCAGCGCGGTCTGCTGCGTCACTTTGAGACACCCCCGTGGCGGCTGCGCCGCCTCCCCCTCAAGGGGGCGACACCAGCGGCCCGGCAAAGCCGGTTCCGCGGTGTCCCTGGGTTGAGTTTTGGTGCGCGTTGCACCTTGGCGAATTGAGGAGTTGTTTGTATGAGCGGATCGGATTTCCAACGTTGGCAGTTCTGGATCGACCGGGGCGGCACCTTCACCGACATCGTGGCCAAGCGGCCGGATGGCGCACTGGTCACGCACAAGCTGCTGAGCGACAACCCGGAGCAGTACCGCGATGCGGCGGTGGCCGGCATCCGGCACCTGCTGGGGCTGCACGCCGGCGAACCGATCACGCCGGCGCAGGTGGCGTGCGTGAAGATGGGCACCACGGTGGCCACCAACGCGCTGCTGGAGCGCAAGGGCGAGCCGACGCTGCTGGTGACCACGCGCGGCTTTCGTGACGCGCTGCGCATCGCCTACCAGAACCGACCGCGGCTCTTTGATCGCCACATCGTGCTGCCTGAACTGCTGTACAGCGCTGTGGTGGAGGCGCATGAACGCATGGGTGCGCATGGCGACGTAGTTGAGCCGCTCGATGAAGTGCTATTGAAACAGGAGCTGTTGGCGAACTACCAGAAAGGGCTGCGCAGTGTTTCCATTGTATTTTTGCATGGCTACCGCTACACCGTGCATGAGCAGGCGGCGGCGCGTCTCGCCCGCGAGGTCGGGTTTACGCAGGTCAGCACCTCGCACGAAACCAGCCCGCTGATGAAGTTCGTCAGTCGCGGCGACACCACGGTGGTGGATGCCTACCTCTCACCCATCCTGCGTCGTTACGTGGAGCAGGTGGCGGCCGAGATGCCGGGTGTCAAGCTGTTCTTCATGCAGTCCTCCGGCGGCCTGACCGATGCCCATGCCTTCCAGGGCAAGGACGCCATCCTGTCCGGCCCGGCCGGTGGCATCGTCGGCATGGCGCGCACCGCCGCGCTCGGTGGGCATGAGCGGGTGATCGGCTTCGACATGGGCGGCACGTCCACTGACGTGTCGCATTACGCCGGCGAGTTCGAGCGCGAGTTCGAGACCCAGGTAGCCGGCGTGCGCATGCGCGCGCCGATGATGAGCATCCACACTGTGGCGGCCGGCGGTGGCTCCCTGCTGCAGTACGACGGCGCGCGTTTTCGCGTCGGCCCCGAGAGCGCTGGTGCCAACCCCGGTCCGGCCAGCTATCGCCGCGGTGGCCCGCTGGCGGTGACCGATGCCAATGTGATGCTGGGCAAGATCCAGCCGCGCCACTTTCCACACGTGTTCGGTCCGGCGGGCAACGAGGCGCTGGACGACGCGGTGGTGCGCGAACGTTTTGCGGCGCTCGCCGCGCAGACGGGACGTCGCGCCGAGGACGTGGCGGAAGGCTTTGTGGCCATTGCGGTGCAGCAGATGGCCAATGCCATCAAGAAGATATCGGTGGCGCGCGGCTACGACGTGACGCGCTACACCTTGCAGTGCTTCGGCGGCGCCGGTGGCCAGCACGCCTGCCTGGTGGCCGACGCGCTGGGCATGACGCGCGTGTTCGTGCACCCGCTGGCCGGCGTGCTGTCGGCCTATGGCATGGGACTGGCCGACCAGAACGTGATCCGCGAGGAGGCGGTGGAGCTGCCGCTGACGCCCGAGGCGCTGCCGCAGCTGCGCGCACGGCTGGAGGCGCTGGCCGCGGCCGCGAGGACCGAGTTGACCCGTCAGCAGGTCGCTGCCGGGGCGGTGCAGGTACACCGCCGCGTGCATGTGCGCTACGAGGGCAGCGACTCGGCATTGGTGGTGCCCTATGCGGGCGGAACGCTGGCTGAGATCACCGCTGCTTTCGAGTCGGCCTACCGGCAGCGCTTTGCCTTCCTGATGGCGGGCAAGCGGCTGGTGGTGGAAGCGGTTTCGGCGGAGGCGGTGGTGGCGGGCGATGCGCCAGCTGAAGCCGTGCAGGCGCTGCACTCACCCCGCGCGGTGCCGCGACGCGAGACCGTGCGCATGTACTCGGGTGCGCAGTGGCACGAGGCGGCGCTGGTGGTGCGCGAGGACCTGCGCCCGGGCGACGTGGTGGCCGGGCCGGCCATCATCGTCGAGAAGAACGCCACCACGGTGGTGGAGCCGGGCTGGGAAGCCGCGCTGACGGCGCTGGACCATCTGGTGCTGGAGCGGCGGGTGCCGCGTGCCCAGCAGTTTGCCGTGGGCACGACGGTGGATCCGGTGCTGCTGGAGGTATTCAACAACCTG
>JAYRLJ010000071.1:0-11010 GCA_041905305.1 Hylemonella sp.
GACTTCAAGCGTAACAAGGACGGTATCGCCGCCAAGGTTGAGCGCATCGAGTACGACCCTAACCGCTCGGCCCACATCGCCCTGGTGTGCTATGCCGATGGCGAGCGTCGCTACATCATCGCGCCGCGTGGCCTGGAAGTTGGTGCCACCATCATGAGCGGTGCCGAGGCGCCGATCCGCGTTGGCAACACGCTGCCGATCCGCAACATCCCGGTGGGTTCGATCATCCACTGCATCGAGTTCCAGGTTGGCAAGGGTGCTCAGGCCGTCCGTACGGCTGGCGCTTCCGCCACGCTGCTGGCTCGTGAAGGCACCTACGCCCAGGTGCGTATGCGTTCGGGTGAAGTGCGCAAGATCCATATCGAGTGCCGTGCCACCATTGGCCAGGTCGCCAATGAAGAGCACAGCCTGCGTCAGCTCGGCAAGGCCGGTGTCAAGCGCTGGATGGGCATCCGCCCGACCGTGCGTGGTACCGCCATGAACCCGATCGACCACCCGCACGGTGGTGGTGAAGGCCGTACCGGCGAAGGCCGCGTGCCGGTGGATCCGTGGGGCAATATGACCAAGGGCTACCGCACCCGCAACAACAAGCGCACGCAAGTGATGATTGTGTCGCGTCGTAAGAAGTAAGGGGTACACAAATGACTCGCTCTCTGAAAAAGGGTCCATTTGTGGACCATCACCTGGTGGCCAAGGTCGACAAGGCCGTTGCCACCAAGGATAAAAAGCCGATCAAGACCTGGTCGCGTCGCTCCATGATCCTGCCCGAGTTCATCGGCCTGACGATCGCCGTGCACAACGGCAAGCAGCACGTGCCGGTCTACATCACCGATCAAATGGTGGGCCATAAGCTGGGTGAGTTCGCTCTGACCCGTACCTTCAAGGGCCACCCTGCGGACAAAAAAGTCCAGAAGAAGTAAGGAGTAGACATGGAAACCCGTGCAACCCTCCGTGGCGTCCGCCTGTCGGTGGACAAGGGCCGTCTGGTCGCGGATCTGATCCGTGGCAAGAAGGTCGACCAGGCCCTGAACATCCTGCAGTTCACGCAGAAAAAAGCTGCCGTGATCATCAAGAAGGTTCTGGAATCTGCCATTGCCAACGCCGAGCACAACGACGGCGCCGACATCGACGAACTGAAGGTCAAGACCATCTACGTCGAACAGGGCACCACGCTCAAGCGCTTTACCGCCCGCGCCAAAGGCCGCGGCAACCGTATCAGCAAGCCCACGTGCCATGTGTACGTGACGGTGGGCAACTGAAAGAGGTCTGGAAGATATGGGACAGAAAATCAACCCCACCGGCTTTCGCCTCGCGGTCAGCCGCAACTGGGCTTCTCGCTGGTACGCCAACAACCGTGACTTCGCCGGCATGCTGGCCGAAGACATCAAGGTGCGCGAGTACCTGAAGACCAAGCTGAAGAACGCCTCGGTGTCGCGCGTTCTGATCGAGCGTCCGGCCAAGAACGCCCGCATCACGATCTTCTCGGCGCGTCCGGGTGTCGTGATCGGCAAGAAGGGCGAGGACATCGAGAACCTGAAGCGCGAACTCGGCAAGCAGCTGGGCGTGCCGGTCGCGGTCAACATCGAAGAGGTGCGTAAGCCTGAAATCGATGCCAAGCTGATCGCTGACAGCATCACCCAGCAGCTCGAAAAGCGCATCATGTTCCGTCGCGCCATGAAGCGCGCCATGCAGAACGCCATGCGTCTGGGTGCCCTCGGCATCAAGATCATGTCGGCTGGCCGTCTGAACGGTATCGAGATCGCTCGTACCGAGTGGTACCGCGAAGGTCGTGTGCCGCTGCACACCCTGCGCGCCGATATCGACTACGGCACCTCCGAAGCCAAGACCACCTATGGTGTGATCGGCGTCAAGGTCTGGGTCTACAAGGGCGACACGCTGGGTCGCAACGACCTGCCGGCCGTCGAGACCCCGCGTCCTGATGAAGAGCGTCGCCCGCGCGGCCCGCGTCGTGATGCCCGTCCTGGTTCTGACCGTCCCGCCCCGCGCGGTGCACGTCGTCCGGCCGGCGGTAACGCAGCGCCTGCCGACGGCAGCGACAAGCCCGCAGAGGCCACTGGTGCCGATGCCCCGAAAACCGCCGTTAAGCGCGTCCGCAAAGTCGCCGCGCCAGCTGCAGCAGCTGACGGCGCCAAAGGAGAATAAACATGCTGCAACCTGCACGTAGAAAATACCGCAAGGAGCAAAAAGGCCGTAACACCGGTATTGCCACCCGTGGCAGCACCGTGGCCTTTGGCGACTTCGGTCTGAAATGTACCGATCGCGGCCGCCTGACGGCACGCCAGATCGAGTCGGCACGTCGTGCCATTTCCCGCCACGTCAAGCGTGGTGGCCGCATCTGGATCCGCGTGTTCCCCGACAAGCCGATTTCCCAAAAGCCTGCTGAAGTGCGTATGGGTAACGGTAAGGGTAACCCGGAGTACTACGTGGCTGAGATCCAGCCCGGCAAGATCGTGTTCGAGATCGTCGGCGTGCCCGAAGAACTCGCTCGCGAGGCTTTCCGCCTGGCTGCTGCTAAGCTGCCGCTGCGTACCACCTTTGTCAGCCGCATGATCGGCCAGTAATCAGGAGAATGAAGAAATGAAAGCTGCTGAACTGCGCCAGAAAGACGTTGCCGGCCTGCAGGCGGAAGTCAAAGAGCTGCAAAAAGCCCACTTTGGCCTGCGTATGCAAAAAGCCACGCAACAGCTGAACAACACGTCGACGCTGCGCACGACCCGTCGTGCCATCGCCCGCGCCAAGACCATTCTTGCTGAAAAGCAAGCCGCCAAGTAAGGAGCCAACATGACGGAAGCTAAAAAATCCCTCAAGCGCACCTTGATTGGCAAGGTGGTCAGCGACAAGCGCGCCAAGACTGTGACCGTGCTGGTCGAGCGTCGTGTCAAGCACGAGCTTTACGGCAAGATCGTGGCCAAATCGAGCAAGTACCACGCCCACGACGAAAAGGGCGAGTACAAGCTGGGTGACGTCATCGAGATCACCGAGAGCAAGCCGATCTCCAAGACCAAGAACTGGGTGGCAACCCGTCTGGTGGAAAAGGCTGCGACGGTCTAAGTTCTTTGCAGCACCCGCTGCAGGACTGAAAAAAACGGCTCACAATGTGAGCCGTTTTTGTTTTTTGTCCACCTACTTTCAACACGAGGAGCGCAACATGATCAAAGTCGGCGACCAGCTGCCCGCAACCACACTGATGGAATACTCGGAAGTCGAAGGCAACGGCTGCAGCATCGGCCCGAATCCGGTTGACGTGAGCAAAGCCGTTGCTGGCAAGACGATCGCCATCTTCGGCCTGCCCGGCGCGTTTACCCCGACCTGCTCAGCCAAGCATGTACCGGGCTATGTCGAGAAGTTCGGCGAACTGAAGGCGGCCGGCGTGGACGAGATCTGGTGTGTGAGCGTCAACGACGCCTTTGTCATGGGCGCTTGGGCGCGCGACCAGAAGACCGATGGCAAGGTGCGCATGCTGGCCGATGGCAGCGCCGATTTCGCCAAGGCCACCGGCCTGACCCTTGACCTGACAGCACGTGGCATGGGCTTGCGCAGCAATCGCTACTCGATGCTGGTGAAGGATGGCAAGGTGGTAGCACTCAATATCGAGGGCCCGGGCAAGTTCGAGGTCAGCGACGCGGCGACCATGCTTAACCAGGCTGTCAACAGCGAACTTTGATCAGTGTGAAAAAAAGGCCGCCGGCACGGGTGCCGGCGGCCTTTTTTGATTGAAGCCTCAGAGATCAGCCTTCAGGTAGTGGGCGCCCGCGATGGGGTTGTGGTAATAGGGCGGGATATCAACAAAGCCAAGATCTTCGTACAGCGTACGGGCGGCCTCCATGTCGTCCAGGGTATCGAGCAGCACATAGTCATAGCCCGCGATGCGGGCCGCGTCCATGATGGCTTCGGCCAGTTGACGCCCGAGTCCGAGACCGCGGAAGCTGTCGCGGACATAAAGGCGCTTCATCTCGCAAGCGTTGGGATAATCGGCGCTGTCCAAGGGGCGCAAAGCGCAACACCCGGCGATCTGGCCGTCCACCCGGGCCAGCAGCAAAGCACCGCGGGGCTCCGCGTAGTCGCCCGGCAGGCGCTCCAGCTCGTCGTCAAAGCCTTGGAAGCAGAGGTCAACTTTCAGGCTGGCGGCATACTCGCGGAAAATGGCGCGCACGTGTGCAAGCGCGTCCGGGGTGCAAGGTGTGACGATATCAATCGAATGCGTGTTCACGACGGAGCGGAAGGCAAGGCATGGGGATAAAGTTTAGCGTCAATCGGGAAGCGGGCGCCTGGGTATGGTGGTGTCGTCGTACTGGCATCGCGGCGGTGCTGCTGGGCGGCCTGCTGCTCACGGCCTGCCAGACAGTCCAGACCACGCACCCGGGCGTGGTGGGCATCACGCGGGAGCAGACCATGGCCGTCAGCGCCGCCGAGGTGGAGGCGGCATCGGTCCAGGCGTACAGCACGATGGTGGGTGAGGCGCGGCGCAAACAGCAATTGAATCGCGACGCGGCGCTGGAAGCCCGGGTGCAGGCGATCAGTCGCCGCTTGATCGCGCAGGCGCCGGTGTTTCGCGAGGACGCGCGCCGTTGGCGCTGGGAAGTCAATGTGTTCCAGAGCAAGGAGATCAATGCCTTCTGCATGGCGGGCGGGAAGATCGGTGTCTACAGCGGCCTGGTTACCAGCCTGCAGTTGACCGACGATGAGCTGGCGGCCGTGATCGGCCATGAAATTGCCCATGCCTTGCGTGAGCATGTCCGGGAGCAGATGACGATGCAGTACGCAGCGCAGTTGCCAGGACTGCTGGTCGGCATTGCCACCGGCAGCCGCGCGTTGGCGCAGCTGGGGGACATGGTCAGTGATGTGACGCTGCGTCTGCCGCACAGTCGGCAGGCCGAAGTGGAAGCGGACCAGATGGGCTTGGAGCTGGCCGCGCGGGCCGGCTACGACCCGCGCGCCGCCATCACCTTGTGGCAGAAGATGCGGCGCAACGGTGGCGGGGCGCCGCCAGAATTCCTGAGCACGCACCCCGCGCCGGAGAACCGCGAACAGGATCTGGCACGCACCAGCGAACTGGTCATGCCGCTATACCGTCAGAGCGTGGCGCGCCCACCTCAGTAGCCGGCCGGCGCCAGCTGGACCAGCCACCAGACCAGCCCGACGCTGATCAGGAACAGCACCACGGCGAGCAGGCGGCTGCGGGCATCATCGCGCGAAGCCGGCACCGCCTGCGCGACGTCCTTGTCGCCCAGCAGCATCGGGCGCACCAGGTTCTGGCGTTTGCGCCAGGCGTAGAACAGGATTGCCGCAATGTGCAGCAGTACCAGCAGAATCAGGATCAGCTTGCCCACGCTGGTGTGGTACCAGGTTGCGAGGCTGACCAGTTTCGACGACACGAGGCTGGTCAGCGGGCCGCTGTTGGCAATCTCGTCGTCGCTGATCAGGCCACTGCTGACCTGTGCCAGCAGAATGAGCAGCAACGCGAACACCGACAGCGCGCCCAGCGGGTTGTGACCGACGTTGGCTTCAGGCGCCGACTGGCCTCGCAGGTAGCGAACCAGCGTGGCTGGCGCGTAAAGGAAGTTCACAAAGCGCGACCAGTAGCCGCCGACCAGACCCCAGACGAGGCGGAATAGCAACAAGGACAGCACGGCATAACCGAGGCGGAAATGCCAGTCCATCAGCGCGCCGCCGATCTGGCCGGTGATGACCAGGCCGATGACGCAGGCCATCAAGGCCCAGTGGAAAAGACGTGTCGGGAGGTCCCAGACCCGGATCGTGTGTGACATGGTGTCCCCTAAAAATCAGCCTGTGGCCTAAACGTTGCGTCGGTATTTTCCCTGAGAGTGCCAGAATGGGAGAACTTTCCGCCACTCGATAGACTCCCTTACCTGTCAGCCTAACCCATCAACCCACGAAGGAATAGCATGAAAAAAATCACCGCCCTCGTTCTCGCCAGCGCTGCCCTGGGCTTTGCCGGCACCGCCGCGGCGCAGTTTGCCAAGCCGGACGACGCCATCAAGTACCGCAAGAACGCCTTGTTCGTGATGCAGCAGCACTTTGCGCGTGTTGGTGCCATGGCCAGTGGCAGAGTTCCCTTTGATGCCAAGGTGGCAGCCGAGAATGCGGCCGTGGCCGAGTACATGTCCAAGCTGCCGTGGGCCGGGTTCGGTGAAGGCACCGACAAGGGCGACACCAAGGCCAAGCCGGAGATCTGGAAGGAGCAGGCCAAGTTCAAGGAAGGCGCTGACAAGATGATGGCGGAGATGGCCAAGCTGGCGGCCGCCACCAAGACCGGTAACCTGGACAATGTGAAGGCGGCCGTCACCGCCGTGTCGGGCAGCTGCAAAGCCTGCCACGACGCCTACCGCGCGCAATAAGCACAGCACGCAGCCAGCTGACGAAAAAAGCGGCCAAGTGGCCGCTTTTTTTCAGGTGTGTGGCGCTCAGGCCTGCGCCAGCAGCGACTCGATCAGGCGGTGCAGTTCAGCGAAATCGGGTGTGCCGACATAGCGCTTCACGATTTCGCCGCGTTTGTTGACGAGGTAGGTCGTGGGCGTGAGGCGCACATCGCCCCAAGCCTTCGCCACCGCGCCGGTGTTGTCGATCGCCACCGCGAACGGCAGCTTGCGCGTCTCGGCGAAGTTGACGACATAGCTCGGCGGGTCGTAGCTCATCGCCACCGCCAGGGTGTCGAAGCCGCGGCCACGGTATTTCTCGAAGGTGGCGCTCAACTCGGGCATTTCGGCCACACAGGTGGTGCAGCTGGTGGCCCAGAAATTCACCAAGGTGACTTTGCCCTTGAGATCGGCGGTGCTTTTCTTCGAGCCGTCAAGCAGTACGAAGGTCGACTCCGGCGCCGTGCTGATGCCGCTGGTCTGGAACATCATCCAGACCGAGGCGACAACCGCGAGGAATGCGGCAAGATAGAAGGCACGTTTCATAAGCAGGTGATATCCATGGATCGACGCAAGTTTAATTCCGTTTGCTTGCCGGCGTTGGGCCTGGGTCCGGCCCTGCTGGCGGGCCCGGCTCATGCGCTTTCCCTGGCCGACCTGAGCCAAGGCGATGCTGCCAAGGGGCTCAAGGCGGCCCTGGAGCAGGGCGCACGGGCAGCCGTCAGCTCGCTGGGCAAAACGGATGGATTCCTCGCCAACGAAAAAGTTCGCATCCCGTTACCGGGTTACCTCAACGATGCCTCCCAACTGCTGCGCACCTTCGGCTGGGGTGCGCGGCTGGACGAGCTGGTCACGGCCATGAACCGTGCCGCCGAGGCGGCGGTGCCGCAGGCGCGCGACATGCTGCTGGCGGCGGTGCGGGGCATGAGCGTGGATGACGCCAAGAAGATCCTGGCCGGTGGCGACACCTCGGTGACCGACTTTTTTGCCGCGAAAACCCGTCAGCCCTTGACGCAGAAGTTCCTGCCAGTGGTCACGCGCAGCACCGAGAGGGTCGGCGCGGCCGCGCAATACAACCAGCTGGCCGGCAAGGTGGCCGAGTTGGGGCTGATGCGGCGTGAGGACGCCAGCATCCAGCAGTACGTGACGGGCAAGGCGCTGGACGGCCTGTATTTCATGATCGGCGAGGAAGAGCGCCAGATCCGGCGCGATCCGGTAGGCACGGGCAGCGCTGTGCTGGGCAAGGTGTTCGGTGCGCTGAAGTAGCCACCGGGCGGTCGCATCCCGGTATCGGCAGGCACCATGCTGGTGCAGCAACGATAATCAAGCCATGTTTCGATATCTCTGGCTCCTGCTGGCCGGCTGCCTGATGCTGGCTGGTTGCAATCCCACGCTCAACTGGCGCGAAGTGCGTGTTGCGTCCAGCGCGCTGAAGGTACTGCTGCCGTGCAAGCCGGACCAGGGCAGCCGGCCGGTCGAACTGGCGGGCCAGCCGGTGGAGCTGCAGATGGTGGGTTGCGAGGCCGGCGCGGCGCTGTTCGCGGTCTCGCATGTCGAGTTGAAGGACAGCAGCCGCATGGCCGAGATCCAGGCTGGCTGGCAGACCGCCATGCTGGCGGCCATGGCCGTCCAGGAGCCGGCCGGGGCGGTGCAGCGCACGGCCTTTGAGCTCAAGGGCGCGGCCGCGCAGCCGCCAGCGGTGCGCCTGCAAGCCCGGGGACGGCGTTCCGATGGCCGCGCTGTCATGGCGCAGGCGGTCTGGTTCAGCCAGGGTGCGCATCTGTATCACGCGGTGGTCTATGCCGACCGCCTGGGGCCGGAGCTGACCGAACCCTTCTTTGCGGGGCTGGCGTTCCAATGAGTGTGTTGTCCCGTCGTACAGCGGTGGTCGTCTTTCTGGCTTTTGCCTTTGCCTATTTCTTTTCGGCCCTGATCCGGGCCGTCACCGCCACCCTGTCGCCCACCCTGACGCAGGAGTTTGCGCTGCAGGCGCGGGATCTCGGCCTGCTGGCCGGCGGTTACTTCCTCGGCTTTGCCGCGTTGCAGTTGCCGCTGGGCAGCTGGCTGGACCGGCACGGGCCCAAGAAGGTGATCCTGAGTTTCCTGGCCGTGGCGGTGTTGGGGTGCCTGGCGTTCTCCTGGGCCACCAGCTTTACCGGCCTGTTGTTGGCGCGCATCTTGTGCGGTGTCGGTCTGGGGGCCTGCCTGATGGCGCCGCTGACCGGCTACCGCCGCTGGTTCGCTGCGACCACCCAGCTGCGCGCCAATTCCTGGATGCTGATGACCGGCTCCATGGGCATGGTGGCCGCCACCTTGCCGGTGCAATGGCTGATGCCGCTGCTGGGTTGGCGTCCGCTGTTCTGGGGGCTGGCCGCGCTCTTGCTGCTGGCCATGGCGGTGATTGCCTGGCAAGTGCCGGCCTGGCAGGCGCAGCCCGTGGCAGCCGGCGCGGCCCAGCCGCAGGGGCGGCCCAGCTACGCTGAAGTCTGGCGCCATCCCTACTTCCGCAAGATGACGCCGATCGGCTTCTTCAACTACGGCGGCATGGTGGCCATCCAGACACTGTGGGCCGTGCCCTGGATGACCCGGGTGGCCGGCTATACGCCGGTGCAGGCGGCCACCGGCCTGTTCTGGCTCAATGTGTCCATGCTGAGCACGTTCTGGCTCTGGGGCCTGCTCAACCCGCGGCTGGCACGCGCCGGTTGGCAGACCGACCGGCTGATCACCTGGGGCACACCTGTCAGCCTGGCGGTGCTTGCTATGATTATCGTAGCTGGTGATGCTGCCTCTGTCTGGACTGGAGCTCTCTGGATCCTGTTCTGCGTGAGCAGCACCTGTATCTCGCTGGCGCAGCCGGCGGTGGGCATGGCATTCCCCAGCGCGCTCGCCGGCCGCGCGCTGTCGGCCTACAACCTCGTCATCTTCGCCGGCATCTTTGTCGTGCAATGGGGCATCGGACTGCTGGTCGACGGCTTCCAGGCGCTGGGCAGCACCACGGTGCAGGCTTTCCAGGGCGCCATGGGCGTGTTCCTCGTCCTGGGCGTCGCCTCCTACATGTATTTCCTGATGGCAAAAAGCCATAATCAGACATCCCACGCGCCATGAACAACGGCATCCTCATCATCGCCCATGCCCCGCTGGCCAGCGCGCTGCGCCAATGCGTGGCCCATGTCTTTCCGGACCGGGTGGCAGGGGTGCTGGCGTTCGACGTGCAGCCCGACGTGTCGGCGCAGGACAGCTTGGCCAAGGCCCGGCAGTTGGCTGGCCAGTTCGGCGATGCGTCGCTGTTGCTGCTGACGGACGTGATGGGGGCCACGCCCTGCAATGTGGCGCGGCAGTTGCTGGGCAGCCTGCCGGCGCGCTTGGTGGCCGGTGTGAACCTGCCCATGCTGCTGCGGGCCGTCACTTATCAGGAGCAGCCGCTGGATGAGCTGGTGGCGCGTGCCGTCAGCGGCGGCAGCCAGGGCGTGATGCAGGTGCCCGCCAGCGCATGAGCCGGCAAGAACAAGGACTCGAGGAAACGCAAGAATGATCAAAGCTACTGCGACCATCAGCAACAAGCTCGGCCTGCATGCCCGCGCTTCGGCCAAGCTCACCAAGCTGGCCGGCAGTTTTCCCTGCGAGATATGGATTGCGCGCGGCGAACGCCGCGTCAACGCCAAGAGCATCATGGGCGTGATGATGCTCGCTGCCGGCATCGGCACCACGGTGGAGCTTGATGCCGAAGGCGAACGGGCGCAGGAAGCGATCGACGCCATGGTGGCCCTGATTGCCGACAAGTTCGGCGAGGGCGAGTGACATGTTGACCCCCACGGTCACCCACTGTGTGTGGCTCCCTGCCCCCAAAAGGCAGGGCTGGGGCTGCGTTTCGCCCGTACGCGCGAGGCACGGGCTTCGCCGCGCAGGCGACCCGGCGGTGAAACCGGCGAGGAGCTCGCCGTGACTTTCTCCATCCACGGCCTGGCAGTGGCACGCGGCATCGCCATCGGGCGTGCCGTGCTGGTGGCCTCCAGCCGTGTGGATGTGGCGCATTACTTCATCGAGCCGGCGCAGGTCGACAGCGAGATCGACCGCGTCCGCTGTGGCCGCGATGCCGTGGTGGAGGAAATCCACCGCCTGCAGCAGACCATCTCGCAGCTCGGTCCGAAGGATGCGCCGCACGAGCTCAAGGCGCTGCTCGATGTGCACCTGATGCTGCTGCAGGACGAGGAGATGGTCAGCGGCGTCAAGCACTGGATTCGCGACCGGCTCTACAACGCCGAATGGGCGCTGACCACCCAGCTGGAGGTGATCGCGCGCCAGTTCGACGAGATGGAGGACGAATACCTGCGCGAACGCAAGGCCGACCTGGAGCAGATCACTGAGAAGGTGCTGCGTGCCATGCAGGGCGGCGCCTCGCCTTCTCTGCCGGTGCCTGCCCGCAGCGGGCGCCGCAATGCGTCGGAAGAGTTGACGTTGGAAGACACCGACACGCCGCTGGTGCTGATCGCGCACGAGCTGTCGCCGTCGGACATGCTGCAGTTCAAGCAGGGCGTGTTTGCCGGCTTCGTCACCGATGTCGGCGGCAAGACCTCGCACACCGCCATCGTGGCGCGCAGCATGGACATCCCGG
>JAYRLJ010000071.1:11020-11644 GCA_041905305.1 Hylemonella sp.
GACGACTGGGTCATCATCGACGGCGATGCCGGCGTGGTGATCGTGGACCCGTCGCCCATCATCCTGGCCGAATACAGCTACAAGCAGCGCCAACTGGCGCTGGAGCGCAGCCGCCTGGGGCGCCTGCTCAAGACGCCGGCGGTCACGCTCGATGGCGAGAAGGTGGAGCTGCTGGCCAACATCGAGATGCCCGAGGACGCCGCCGCCGCACTGCAGGCTGGCGCGGTGGGCGTGGGGCTGTTCCGCAGCGAATTCCTCTTCATGGGACGCCAGAACCAGCTGCCCGACGAAGAGGAGCAGTACCAGGCCTACCGGCGCGCGGTGGAGGGCATGGCCGGTCTGCCGGTGACCATTCGCACGGTGGACGTCGGCGCCGACAAGCCCATGGATGGCAACTACAGCGAGGGGACCTACCTCAACCCGGCGCTCGGCCTGCGCGCCATCCGCTGGAGCCTGGCCGATCCATCGATGTTCCTGACGCAACTGCGCGCCATCCTGCGCGCGGCGGCGCATGGGCAGGTGAAGATGCTGATTCCGATGCTGGCGCACCTGAGTGAGATCCGCCAGACATTGGCGCTGATTGCGCAGGCGCGCGCCGAGCTGGACCGCGAAGGCAAGGTCCAC
>JAYRLJ010000072.1:0-11633 GCA_041905305.1 Hylemonella sp.
GCTTGAGCCAGGCGGCCCAGGCTTCCTTGCTCACGCTCTCCCAGATGCGCTTGCCCAGTTCGCCGGGGTAGGGCGGGAAGTCCAGACCTTCGGCTTCCTTGCCCAGTTTGATGCAGTTCACCATGCGTGCCATATGCAGCCTCTTGCTCTCAGATGTTTAGGAAATATCGAACTGAAAACATATTCGTTCCAGTTTTCGTCATGAGTTTCCAGAATCCTTTTCGTCGCGACATCTTTCCAACGATCTGAAAAGGAACACTCATGCAACAACGCCGCAACTTTATCAAGCTTTCATTGGCCTTCGCTCTGGCAGGGGCGGCCCTGGCCAGCCACGCACAGCCAGCCCAGACCCTGCTCAACGTGTCCTACGACCCGACGCGCGAGCTGTATGTCGACGTCAACCAGGCCTTTGCCAGGCACTGGAAGGCCAGTACGGGGCAGGACGTGACGATCAAGCAGTCCCACGGCGGCTCGGGCAAGCAGGCGCGTGCGGTCATCGACGGGCTGGAGGCCGACGTGGTGACGCTGGCGCTTGCCGGCGATGTCGATGCCTTGCACAGGAATGGCGGCTGGATTCCCAAGGACTGGCAGAAACGCCTGCCGCACAACGCCTCGCCCTACACCTCGACCATCGTGCTGGTGGTGCGCCAGGGCAACCCCAAGGGCATCAGGGATTGGGACGATCTGGTGAAGCCGGGGGTGAGCGTGATCACGCCCAACCCCAAGACTTCGGGTGGTGCGCGCTGGAACTACCTGGCCGCTTATGAGTTCGCCAAGCGCAAGTACGGCAGTGAGGCCCAGGCCCGGGCGTTTGTTGCCAAACTCTACGCCAATGTGCCGGTGCTGGACACGGGCGCGCGTGGTTCGTCGGTCACCTTTGCCCAGCGCAACCAGGGCGATGTGTTCATCTCGTGGGAGAACGAGGCCTACCTGCTGGAGAAGGAGTTTGGCGGCAAGGTGGACTTTGTCTACCCCTCGTTGAGCATCCTGGCCGAGCCGCCGGTGACGGTGGTCGACCGCAACGTGGACCGCAAGGGCACACGCAAGCTGGCCGAAGCCTATCTGGCGTTTCTCTATTCCGAGGAGGCGCAGGATCTCATCGGCAAGCACTTCTACCGCCCGATCTCACCCAAGGCTCAGGCCAAGTACGCGAAGCAGTTGCCCAAGCTCAACCTGTTCACGATCGACCAGGCCTTCGGCGGCTGGGACCAGGCGGGCAAGGAGCACTTTGCCGATGGCGGGGTGTTCGACCAGATCTACACGCGCAAGTGAGGTATGCGCTGGAGGAATAAGCAAACAAATATTTATTCGTTTGGTTTTGAAGGCTTGTTCCCCAGAATGCCAACTCTTCCATCAGCAAGCACCATGACCATGCGCATCATCATCGTTCCGGGTTGGCGTGATTCCGCCCCCGGCCATTGGCAAAGCCTGTGGGCCGAGCGCTATGCCCGTGCGGTGCGCGTGCGGCAAGACAACTGGCTGATGCCGGCACGCACCCCTTGGGTTGAAACCCTGAGCCGCACCATCCTGGCCCAGCCTGGCCCGGTGGTGGTGGTGGCGCACAGCCTGGGCTGCATAAACACCACCCATCTGCCGCCGGAGGTGCAGGCGCGCATCAGCGGCGCGCTGCTGGTGGCGCCAGCCGATCCGGAGCGCCGCGCCGTGCTGGCCGATTTCGCGCCGGTGCCCAGCCGCAAGTTGCCGTATCGCAGCATCCTGGTCGCCAGCAGCAACGACCCGTATTGCCCAATCCGCCTGGCCGGCGCCTATGCGCGCAACTGGGGCAGCGAGTTCGTGCGCGTGCCCGATGCCGGCCATATCAACGTCGAATCCGGCCACGGCGAATGGCCGCTGGGCGTGGCCCTGCTGCAGTCGCTGGTGGGGGAGGTCGGCTTGCGGCCCGCGCCGGCCACTTCCTTCGCGACCGATTTCCTGTCTACGTCTCATCTGCTTTCCGTATGAAAACCAACTTTCACCGCTCCCTGGTCACCCTGGCCCTGCTTGCCAGCTCGTTCACCCAGGCCCAGACCCTGCTCAATGCCTCCTACGACGTGGCGCGCGAGTTCTACAAGGACTACAACGCCGCCTTCGCCGCCCACTACAAGAAGACCACCGGCAAGGACGTCAAGATCGACCAGTCGCATGCCGGCACCAGTACCCAGGCACGTGCGGTCGCTGACGGGCTGGACGCCGACGTGGTGACCTTCAACACCACCACCGACGTGCAGTTCCTCGCTGACAAGGGCCTGGTGGCGACCGACTGGACCAAGCGCTTCCCGAACGGCGCAGCGCCCACCACGTCCACCATGCTGTTCCTGGTGCGCCAGGGCAATCCCAAAGGCATCAAGGACTGGGACGACCTGACCAAGCCCGGCGTGCAGGTGGTGGTGGTCAACCCCAAGACCGGCGGCAACGGCCGCATGGCCTACCTCGCGGCCTGGGGGGCGGTGCGCAAGAAGGGTGGCAGCGACGCCCAAGCGGCTGAGTTCGTCGCCAAGCTTTACAAGAACGTGCCCATCCTGGCCAAGGGCGGGCGCGATGCCACGGCCATCTTCCTGCAGCGCAACATCGGCGACGTGCTGATCACCTTCGAGTCCGAAGTGGTGTCGGTGGACCGGGAGTTCGGTGCTGGCAAGGTGGATGCCATTCACCCATCGACCAGCATCGTGGCGGAGAACCCGGTGGCGGTGGTGGAACGCACAGTGGTCAAAAAGGGCACGGGGGAGCTGGCCCGTGCCTACCTGAACTACCTGTATTCGGACGAGGCACAGGAGATCGCTGCCCGCCACGCCATCCGCCCGCGCAACCCGGCCATCCTGAAGAAATACGCCGCCACCTTCAAGCCCATCCAGTTTTTCACTGTGCACGATTACTTCGGCAGCCTGAGCGAAGCGCAGAAGGTGCATTTCAACGACGGCGGCAAGTTCGATCAGCTCTACACGGTGAAATGACCCACCCCCGACATGCCTTCGGCGCCCGATGCTCCCGGCTTGAGGCCGTGGCCCACGAAAAGTAACCATGAGCACTGCCATTTCCTCACTGCCGTTGCCGGAGACTCCCCAGAAGCGGGCGCCTCGGCGCGTGCTGCCCGGCTTCAACCTCACGCTGGGCTACACGGTTCTCTACCTGAGCCTGATCGTTCTGATTCCGCTCTCGGCGCTGGTCTTCAAGACCTTCACGCTGAGCTGGGAGCAATTCTGGGCGGCGGTCAGCTCACCGCGCGTGCTGGCCTCGTACCGGCTGACCTTCGGCGCCTCGTTGATCGCCGCCGGGGTCAATGTGGTCTTTGGCCTGCTGGTGGCCTGGGTGCTGGTGCGTTACCGCTTTCCGGGCAAGAAGATCGTCGATGCGTTGGTCGACCTGCCGTTCGCACTGCCCACGGCCGTGGCCGGCATCTCGCTCACGGCGCTGCTGGCGGGCAATGGCTGGGTGGGGCAGTTCTTCGAACCCTGGGGCATCCAGCTGGCCTTCAACCCGAGTGGCGTGGTGATCGCGCTGATCTTCATCGGCCTGCCATTCGTGGTGCGCACGGTGCAGCCGGTGCTGGAAGACACGGAGCAGGAGCTGGAGGAAGCCGCCACCAGCCTGGGCGCCACGCGCTGGCAGACCTTCCGCCATGTCATCCTGCCGTCCATCACACCGGCGCTGCTGACGGGTTATGCCATGGCCTTTGCGCGCGCCATCGGGGAGTACGGCTCGGTGATCTTCATCGCCGGCAACATGCCCATGGTGTCGGAGATCACGCCGCTCATCATCATCGGCAAGCTGGAACAGTACGACTACGCGGGCGCCACCGCCGTGGCCACGGTGCTGCTGGTGATCTCCTTTGCCTTGCTGCTGCTGATCAATAGCCTGCAGGCCTGGCAGCGCCGCCGCGCCGGAGGTGCCGCATGAGCGATCAGATCCGCCGCGCCGCGCGCGCCGGCACCACCGAACCGGCCTGGGTGCGCCACACGCTGATTGCCATCGCACTGGCCTTCATGGCCCTGTTCCTGGTGCTGCCGCTGGCCGCAGTTTTCACCGAGGCTTTGCGCAAGGGTTGGGACGCCTACTGGGAGGCGCTCAAGGAGCCCGACGCTTGGGCGGCGATCCGCCTCACGCTGCTCACGGCCGCCATTGCCGTGCCGCTGAACCTGGTGTTCGGTGTAGCAGCTGCCTGGGCCATCGCCAAGTACGAGTTCCGCGGCAAGGCCCTCCTGACCACGCTGGTGGATCTGCCGTTCTCGGTCTCGCCCGTGGTGGCCGGTCTGATCTACGTGCTGGTGTTCGGCGCCCAGGGCTGGCTTGGCCCTTGGCTGCAGGCGCACGACATCAAGATCATCTTTTCCGTGCCGGGCATCGTGCTGGCCACCGTGTTCGTGACTTTTCCCTTCATCGCGCGTGAACTCATTCCGCTGATGCAGGCACAGGGCAACGAGGAAGAGCAGGCTGCCATTGTCTTGGGCGCGACCGGCTGGCAGACCTTCTGGCACGTGACCCTGCCCAACATCAAGTGGGGCCTGATCTACGGCGTGATCCTGTGCAACGCGCGCGCCATGGGCGAGTTCGGCGCGGTGTCGGTGGTGTCGGGCCACATCCGCGGCCAGACCAACACCATGCCGCTGCACGTGGAAGTGCTCTACAACGAATACCAGTCGGTGGCGGCCTTCGCCGTGGCTTCGCTGCTGGCCCTGCTGGCGCTGGTGACCCTGGTCATCAAGTCAGTGGTCGAGTGGCGCCATGAGCGTGAGCTGAAAACGGCTGCCGATCTGCCGCCCGAAAACCCGCATGCGCGCCCCGTGCCGGCCGTCAGTGCCGTGGCCGTTTCCTGAGAAAGCCCATCATGAGCATCGAAATCCGCAACATCAGCAAGCAGTTCGGCGACTTCCACGCCCTGCGGGACGTCAGCCTCGACATCAACTCCGGCGAACTGGTCGCCCTGCTCGGGCCGTCCGGCTGCGGCAAGACCACCTTGCTGCGCATCATCGCCGGCCTGGAGACGCCGGACCAGGGCGCCATCCTGTTCAGCGGCGAGGACACCACCGAGGTGCACGTGCGCGAGCGCAACGTGGGCTTTGTGTTCCAGCACTACGCGCTGTTCCGCCACATGACCGTGTTCGACAACGTGGCTTTCGGCCTGCGCATGAAGCCGCGCGCCCAGCGACCCAGCGAAGCGCAGATCAAGGCCAAGGTGCATGAGTTGCTGAACCTGGTGCAGCTGGACTGGCTGGCCGACCGCTACCCCTCGCAGCTTTCCGGCGGGCAGCGCCAGCGCATCGCCTTGGCGCGCGCGTTGGCCGTGGAGCCCAAGGTGCTGCTGCTGGATGAGCCCTTTGGCGCGCTGGACGCCAAGGTGCGCAAGGAGCTGCGCCGCTGGTTGCGCCGCCTGCACGACGAGCTGCATGTCACCAGCATCTTCGTGACCCATGACCAGGAGGAGGCGCTGGAGGTGGCCGACCGCGTGGTGTTGATGAACCAGGGTCGCGTGGAGCAGATCGGCACGCCGCAGCAGGTCTGGGACCAGCCGGCCAGCCCCTTTGTTTACGGCTTCCTGGGCGACGTCAACCTGTTCCACGGCCGGGTGGAGCAGGGCGAGGTGGTGATCGATTCTGGTGTGCAGGATGTACGCATCCAGGCGCCGGAACATCGCGACGCCGCCGATGCCCAGGCCTTTGCCTATGTGCGGCCGCACGACTTCGAGGTGCAGCGGTACCAAGCGGGCGCCCCGGGGCTGGTGGCGCGTCTGAGCCGGGCCATCGTGGTGGGGCCGATCGCGCGGTTGGAACTTCTGCGCGAGGAGCTGACTCAAGCAGGAGGTACGGCGGTCATTGAGGCGCAGATTCCTGCGTCACAATACCGCGACCTTGGTCTGACGGAAGGGGATGTGCTGGTGCTGACGCCGCGCAAAGCCCGCGTCTTTGTAGAAGGAACCCCGGATTTTGTTCACCCTGCTTGATACCCATGCCCGGCGCGTCTTTGCGCTGGTTGCCGCGGTTTGTGTGGCCCTGTTGGCTTTCGGTCTGTACCTGCAGCATGGGGTGGGGCTGGAGCCGTGTCCGATGTGCATCGTGCAACGCTACGCTCTTGTTTTGATAGCGGTCGTCGCCGCACTGGCGAGCGCTACGGGCAAGAAAGGTTTGCAAGCTGGGGGCGCGTTGCTGCTGCTGGTGTTGGCGGGGTTTGGCGCTTTCGTGGCCGCGCGCCAGAGCTGGCTGCAGTGGTATCCGCCCGAGGTGGTGAGCTGTGGCCGCGACTTCTACGGCATGATCGAAACCTTCCCGCTGCAGCGCGCCATTCCCATGATCTTCAAGGGCAGCGGCGACTGTTCGGCGGTCGACTGGACCTTCCTCGGTGGCTCGATCGCCAACTGGTCCTTCCTGTGCTTTGTGGCCATCGGCATGCTGGCACTCGGCTTGTTGCTGGGCCGGCTGCGTCGCGCCAAAGCAGCTTCATGATTGTGTTATTTGCGATTTATATCAATTTTTCGCATTGATTTAATTGATTTTTGTCACAACTGATTAACTTTCTTGTGTTACCCCCGAGGGTTTCCTAGAATACCGAACTTACCGGCGAGTCCACAAGGCGCGCCGGTATTTTTTCACCCTGTTCCGACTTAACACCCCGTGCCCTGCTGTGGCGGCCGGCGTCAGACCGCCCCACAGCCCGACAGCGATCTTTTTGCACTCTCCAGATGGAGTGCCGCTTGTCAGTAGCCTCAACGAGAGGTTTGCGTTCTTCCGGTGGTGTTAAAGGGAGGCGGTAACAGGCCGTTATCAACGTACTACTAAATTGGCCAGGTGACCCCTGGCTCTAACCGTTGTTGGAGTAACTTCATGTTGCGACTCGCCTCCCTGGGCATTGCCAAGCGTCTTGGCATTCTGATCGCCAGTGCCATCGTCGGCCTGGTGCTGCTGCTGGTGTTTTTCATGGTGTCCGAACGCAGCCTGCTCATGAAAGAGCGGGAATCGGCGGTGCGCCAGGCGGTCGAAGTGGCGCATGGTCTGCTGGTCCATTTTCATGACCAAGCCACCAAAGGCAAGATGTCCGAGGATGAGGCCAAGCAGCGCGCGCTGGAGGCTATCAAGGTCTTGCGCTACAGCGGTTCGGAGTATTTCTTCGTCACCGACATGCATCCCAAGACCGTGATGCACCCGATCCGTCCGGACCTTGACGGCAAGGACATGACGGAGAACAAAGACCCGAACGGTAAACGACTGTTCGTGGAAATGGTCAAGGTCGTCAAAGCCAACGGGGCTGGCGACGTGGACTACATGTGGCCCAAGCCGGGCAGCGACAAGCCGGTGATGAAAGTGTCCTACGTCAAGGGGTTTGCACCCTGGGGTTGGGTCATCGGCTCCGGCGTTTATGTGGATACCGTGGACGCGACGATCAAGGAACGCGTCATTCAATCGGGTGCTGGTGCGCTGGTGCTGGCAGTCATCCTGCTGGCCATCGGGTTGATGATCACCCGCAGCATCGTCAAGCAGCTGGGCGGTGAGCCGGCCGATGTCAACAGCATCACCCATCGCATGGCGCAAGGTGATCTGAGCGTGGACGTGAAGCTCCGCGCTGGCGACCAGTCCAGCATCATGCACGGCATCAAGACCATGCGTGACAACGTGGCCCAGATCGTGGCGCATGTGCGCCAGGGCTCTGAATCGGTCGCGACCGCCAGTGCCGAGATTGCCCAAGGCAACCAGGACCTGTCGTCCCGTACGGAATCGCAGGCCAGCGCGCTGGAAGAAACTGCGGCGTCCATGGAGGAACTCGGTTCCACCGTGAAGCAGAACGCCGACAACGCCAAACAGGCGAATCAGCTGGCGCAGAGTGCCAGCACGGTGGCCGTCAAGGGCGGTGAAGTGGTGGCCGAAGTGGTGGATACCATGAAGGGCATCAACGAGTCGAGCCGCAAGATCAACGACATCATCAGCGTGATCGACGGCATCGCCTTCCAGACCAACATCCTGGCGCTGAACGCCGCCGTGGAAGCTGCCCGTGCCGGTGAGCAGGGCCGCGGCTTCGCGGTGGTGGCCTCGGAAGTGCGTTCGCTGGCTGGTCGTTCGGCTGAGGCAGCGAAGGAGATCAAAACTCTCATCACCGACAGCGTGCAACGTGTGGAGCAGGGCTCGGCCCTGGTCGATCAGGCCGGTACCACCATGAACGAAGTCGTGACGTCGATTCGCCGCGTCACCGACATCATGGGCGAGATCAGCGCCGCCAGTTCGGAGCAGAGCGCTGGTGTGGGCCAGGTCAGCGAGGCCGTGACCAGCATGGACCAGGCCACGCAGCAGAATGCCGCGCTGGTGGAGGAAATGGCGGCTGCCGCGGCCAGCCTGCGTGCACAAGCCCAGGACCTGGTGCAGACGGTGGCGGTGTTCAAGCTCGGCGCGCAGGACACTTCGGTGTCTTACGTGCCCACGGCTGCCGCCCGTCCGGCGCCGGCCGCGGTGTCGCGACCGGCGGCGGCAAAGCCCAACCCGGTGCCGGCCAAGGCGGCCAGCACGGCCGCGGCGCCCAAGCTGAGCGCGCCGGTGTCCAAGCCGGCCACGCAAATGGCTGCCAAGCCGGCAGACGCCGGTGATGACTGGGAAACCTTTTGACCGGGCAGGCCTCAAGTGAAACAACGGCACCTTTGGGTGCCGTTTTTTTTGGGGGGACCGCCGGCCTGCGGGTATGCTCGGGCCCCACGCAGACAGGAACGGAGATGCATGTGAGCAGCCAACTCGACCGCACGGCCCAGGGTGTCTACCTGATCGCCGTCACGCCCTTCACCGACAGCGGTGCGCTGGACCTGGCCAGTACCGACCGCATGGTGGACTTCTGCCTGGAAAAAGGCGTGACCGGTTTGACGGTGCTGGGCATCATGGGCGAGGCGCCCAAGCTGACCATGGAGGAGTCGCGCACCTTCGTCAGGCAGGTGCTGGCGCGCGTGGCTGGGCGCGTGCCGGTGGTGGTGGGCGCCTCGGCGCCGGGTTTTGCCCCCATGAAGGAGCTGACGCACAGCGTGATGGACTTGGGCGCCGCGGGGGTGATGGTGGCGCCGCCCTCGACCGTGCGTACCGACGACCAGATCACCGCCTATTTCGACATGGTCAACGAGACCCTGGGCCCGCAGGTGCCGTGGGTGCTGCAGGACCACCCGGTGGCCACCGGCGTGCAGATGTCCACCGGCGTGATCCTGAAAATCCTGAAGAACTCCCCCAACTGCGTGATGCTCAAGCACGAGGACTGCCCGGGCCTGGCCAAGCTCAGTGCCATCCGCGCGGCCAGTGACAAGGGCGAACTTCAACGTATTGCCATCCTCACCGGCAATGGCGGCGGCCTGTTCCTGCCGGAGGAGCTCACGCGCGGTGCCGACGGTGCCATGACCGGCTTTGCCTACCCGGAGATGATGGTGGACGTGTGCGCGGCGCACGCCGCCGGCGACATCGAGCGGGCGCATGACCTGTTCGATGCCTATCTGCCGCTGGCGCGCTACGAGCAGCAGGCTGGCATCGGCCTGGCGGTGCGCAAGCACATCCTGATGAAGCGCGGTGTCATTGCCTCGGAAGCCGTGCGCAAGCCGGGGCCGAAGCTGTCGGCGCAGGACGTGGCGGATATCGAGCGCCTGACGCGCCGGCAGGAAAAGCGGCTGGCTGAGCTCGGCTAAACGAGCTTCTTGACCAGCACCTGGGACTTGCGGTCCCAGTTGTACTTGCGCTTGCGCGCCTCAGGCAGCCAGTCCGGGTCGACGTTCTGGAAGCCGCGCTTGAGGAACCAGTGCATGGTGCGGGTGGTGAGCACGAAGATGCTGTCCAGCCCCATGGCGCGGGCGCGCTGCTCGATACGCTTCAAGACCTTCTCGCCGTCGCCCTGGCCTTGCGATTCGGGCGACACAGTGAGTGCCGCCATTTCGGCCGTCTTGGCCTCGGGGTAGGGGTAGAGCGCCGCGCAGGCGAAGATCACGCCGTCGTGTTCGATGATGGTGTAGTTGCCGATGTCGCGCTCGATCTCGGTGCGGCTGCGCTTGACCAGGGTGCCGTCTTTCTCGAACGGCTCGATCAGCGTCAGGATGCCGCCCACGTCGTCCGGCGTGGCCTCGCGCAGCTCTTCCAGCTTCTCGTCCACCACCATGGTGCCGATGCCGTCGTGCACATAGATTTCCAGCAGCAGCGCGCCGTCCACCGCGAAAGGAATGATGTGGCTGCGTTCCACGCCAGCCTTGCAGGCCTTGACGCAGTGCTGCAGGTAGAAGGCGGTGTCGGTGGGCAGGGTGGCGTTGGGCAGCGCGGTCAGCAGCTTCTCGGCGGCGGCCAGCGGCAGTTCGGTGTCGATCGGGTTGTCGTCGCTCTCGGGCGCATGCGGGTCGATGCGGATGCCCGGGATCTCGGAGACGAAGATCAGCTTGTCGGCCTGCAAGGCGGTGGCCACGCTGGTGGCCACCTCTTCCATGGTCAGGTTGAAGGCCTCGCCGGTGGGGGAAAAACCGAAGGGCGACAGCAGCACCATGGCGCCCATGTCCAGCGTGCGGGTGATGCCGGCCACGTCGACCTTGCGCACCAGACCGGAATGCTGGAAGTCCACGCCGTCGACGATGCCCACCGGGCGCGCCGTGATGAAGTTGCCGGAGATCACGCGCACCGTGGCGCCGGCCATCGGCGTGTTGGGCAGGCCCTGGCTGAAGGCGGCCTCGATCTCGTAGCGCAGCTGGCCGGCGGCCTCCTGCGCGCAGTCGAGCGCAATCTCGTCGGTGATGCGCATGCCGTGCGAGTACTTGGGCGCATGGCCCTTGGCCTTGAGCTGTTCGTTGACCTGCGGCCGGAAGCCGTGCACCAGCACGATCTTCACGCCCATGCTCTGGATCAGTGCCAGATCCTGCGCAATGTGCTGCAGCTTGCCCGCGGCAATGGCCTCACCGCACACGCCCACCACGAAGGTCTTGCCGCGGTGCGTGTGGATGTAGGGCGCCACCGAGCGGAACCAGGGCACAAAGGTGAAGTTGAAGACGGTGGACATCGCAGGGCAGGGGTGGGTCAGGGCTGGGATAATTGCCGATTCTCTCCCATGTTCCTGCCTTGAGTTCCTCCCCGCTGAAAATCGAGTTCCCCGAGTCGCTGCCGGTGTCGGCCAAACGCGACGAAATCATGGCCGCGCTGGACAAGCACCAGGTCATCATCGTCTGCGGCGAGACCGGTTCCGGCAAGACGACGCAGCTGCCCAAGATCGCCCTGGCGCTCGGCCGCGGCAAGTGCAATTACCCGGCCGGTCAGCGCGGCCGCCTGATTGGCCACACCCAGCCGCGCCGCATCGCGGCCAGTTCGGTGGCCAAGCGCATCGCCGAGGAGCTGGGCACGCCGCTGGGCGAGGTGGTGGGCTACAAGGTGCGCTTCCAGGACCGCTTGTCCAAGGATGCCTCCGTCAAGCTCATGACCGACGGCATCCTGCTGGCCGAGACACAGACCGACCCGCTGCTGCAGGCCTACGACACGCTGATCATCGACGAGGCGCATGAACGCAGCCTCAACATCGACTTCCTGCTTGGCTACCTCAAGCAGATCCTGCCGCGCCGGCCGGACCTGAAGATCGTCGTCACCTCGGCCACCATCGACGCGGAGCGCTTCGCCAACCACTTCGCCGGCGCCAAGGGCCCGGCGCCGGTGATCATGGTTTCGGGC
>JAYRLJ010000073.1:0-11618 GCA_041905305.1 Hylemonella sp.
AGACAAAACCAGCTATCACGCTTCTGGAAAGGTACACACCGATTTCGCCGGGGAGCGTCGCCATCATGGTTGGTACTCGCCACTGGCGAATCTCAAGGGTTCGTACCATCTCACTGGCTTTACGACGCACGACCTCGATGCCTGGGTGAATGACCTATCCAATGACTGGAACTACTCAGGAAGGAAATCCGATGCGGTTCTACTCCTTGATACACGATCTATCCCCAACGGAACCAGCGTTTCAATATCGGTGGGTCTAGTTGAAGCAGGCAACTCAGAGGCCTTGGCGAGGCTTCTCAGAAATGGGTCACAGCAACCATTGCTTGCTGTGCTCGCGGCTTCGGTGCAACCGTGGGTCTGCGCTACTGTGCATGCTATAGCGCAATGATGGCTAGCTCAAACGTTGATCGTCTGCTTTTTCTGCCTGCGAAGGACTGCAATGGGTCGATTTCAGAAACTAGTGCCGAGCCCGCAACGACACCAAGTCAACTACAAAACTGAATGTCGCGCAAGCAGCGTCTTACGGGCGCCAAGCGCCTAATCAGGTATCAAACACGCGCTCATCACCGCTCTTGCGGAAGATCACCTCGCCGCTGGGGACATGGATGACGCGGATTTCACCGCCAGGCGGTGAGGTCAGGCTCTTGGCGGCCAGCGCCACCGCCAGTTCACGGTTGCTGAGCACGGCGCCATTGCGGATGGTGGCGCGCGGCAGTCGGGAAACGATGGGATGAGCGCTTTCGATCTTGTAGGCCGACGTGTTCATGATCTGCTCCCTGGATACCCCTCTGGAGGAGCATAGTCTGCGCGCCAAGTTTTACAAGCGTATGGCAGGCGTGCAAAAAAATGTATCGGCCGGTTCACAATGTTGCGTTCTCATGCTGCGCTGCCGCATGAGAACGTCGGATACACCGGAACAACGGGAGGAGAACTAATGTATGTGGTGATATTTCGCGCCAAGGTGAGGGCGCTGGATGACGAGTATTCGCGCATGGCCGCGCGCATGCGTGAGCTGGCGTTGAACCAGTTTGGCTGCGTCGAGTTTCACGCCGTGACGGAAGGCACCGACGAGGTGGCGCTGTCGTACTGGCCCAGTGAGGAGGCCATCCGCGCCTGGAAGGCGCACCCCGAGCACGCCCTGGCCCAGGAGGCTGGCCGCCAGCGCTGGTACGCCTCGTACTCCGTTCAGGTGGCCGAGGTCACGCGCGCCTACCACGTGACGTGCTGAGTCTGTGCCGGTGGTAGAAGGCGCGCTTCAGTGCCTCGGCACAGGCGAGGTACAGCAGCACCAGCAAGGCCATCAGGCCCAGGAAGGCCAGCGGCAGCGGTACAAAACCGAACAGGCGGCCGAGTGGCGTATAGGGCAGCAGCACGGTGGCCGCCACCACGGCCAGCGTGGCCAGCGTGAGCGTGCGGGACGGACGGCTGCGCCAGAACGGGCCGCGTGTGCGGATGACCAGCACCGCCAGCGCGGCCGAGACCACGGACTCGACAAACCAGCCGCTGCGGAACAGCTCGGGGCTGGCCTGCAGCAGCCAGTACAGCAGGCCGAAAGTGAAGAAGTCGAACACCGAACTCAGCAGGCCGAAGTACAGCATGAAGTTGCGGATGAAGCGCACGTCCCACAGGCGCGGGCGCTCCAGCGCACCGGGGTCCACCCGGTCGGCGGCTATGGCCATCTCGGGCAGATCGGTCAGCAGGTTGGTGAGCAGGATCTGCTTCGGCAGCAGCGGAAGGAAAGGCAGCAGCAGCGAGGCGCCGGCCATGCTGAACATGTTGCCGAAGTTGGCACTGGTGGCCATGAAGACGTACTTAAGCGTGTTGGCAAAGGTCGTGCGGCCTTCACGGATGCCGGTGGCCAGCACGTTGAGGTTCTTCTCCAGCAGCACGATGTCGGCCGCGTCCTTGGCCACGTCGGCGGCGCCCTGTACCGAAATGCCCACATCCGCCGCATGCAGGGCCGGTGCATCGTTGATGCCGTCGCCCATGTAGCCCACCACGTGGCCGGCGGTGCGCAGCGCGCGGATGATGCGCTCCTTGTGGATGGGATCCACCTCGGCAAACACGTCCACCCGGCGTGCCAGCTCGGGCAGGGCGTCGTCGCTCACCTGGCGCAGTTCCGGGCCGCTCATGACACGGGGCGAGGCAAAGCCGATTTGCCGCGCCACTTCCGCTGCCACCAGCGGGTTGTCGCCGGTGATGACCTTGAGCTGCACGCCCAGGCCCTGCAGGTGGCGCAAGGTGTCGCCTATGCCGGGCTTGGGTGGGTCAGTCAGCAGCAGGAAGCCGGCAAAAACCAGTTCACTTTCATCGCTTTCGCGCATGAGGGTCTGCCCAGCTGGCATGATCTTGTAGGCTAGGCCCAGAGTGCGCAGGCCGCGCGCGCTGTATTCGGCCTGGTGCTGCTGGATGGCGGTGGTCTGCTCGGCCAGCGGCACGCGTCGGCCATCGGGCAGGGCCACTTGCGTGCAGGCCTGCAACGTCTGGGCCAGCGCACCTTTGGTGACGAGCAGCGTCTCGCCGGACTCGGTGGTCACCAGCACGCTCAGCCGCTTGCGGGTGAAGTCATACGGCAGCTCGTCCAGCCGGCGCGCGCCGGCCTGGGCCGGGGTGGCGGCCATGATGGCGGTGTCAATGGGGTTGCGAAAGCCGGTCTGGAAGTGGGCGTTGAGGCCGGCGAGCTGCAGCACGCGGATGCTGTCATGGCCCAGGCTGTCGCAGGCGCCGGCCAACTGGACTTGGCCCACGGTGAGGGTGCCGGTCTTGTCGGAACAGAGAACGTCCATGCTGCCGAAGTTTTCGATCGCGGCCAGCCGTTTGACGATGACCTGCTGCATGGCCATGCGCCGTGCGCCGCGCGCGAGGTTGACACTGATGATGGCTGGCAGCAGCTCCGGCGTCAGGCCCACGGCCAAGGCCAGCGCAAACAGAAAAGCCTCCAGCACCGGTCGGTGCAGCGCGACGTTGAAGGCAAAGATCAGCATCACCAGCAGCATCGTGACGCGGATCAGCAAACTGCCGAAGGAGCGCACGCCGCGCTCGAAGCCGGTTTCCACCGGACGCACACGCAGACGCTGCGCAATGGCGCCGAACACGGTGTCTTCGCCGGTGCGCAGCACCAACGCGCGGCCGGTGCCGCTGACCACATGTGTGCCCTGGAACAGGCTGTTGCTGCGCCCGGCCAGCGGTGTGTCTTCGGGCAGTTCACCGACCGATTTTTCGACCGGGTAGGTTTCGCCAGTCAGCGTGGCTTCGTCGGTGTACAGGTTGCGTTCTTCCAGCAGCCGGCAGTCGGCCGGCACGCTGGCGCCAGCACTCAACAGCACCACGTCACCGGGGACCACGGCATCGGCCGCGATGGTCTGCTCCTGGTCGTCGCGCAGCACTTGGACTTGCAGCGCCACCATCTGTTGCAGGGCTTCGACGGCGCGGGTGGCCCGGAACTCCTGCCAGAAGCCCAGCAGGCTGCTGATGCCGACGATGGCCAGGATGATGATGCCATCGGTCGCGTCGCGCAGCGCAAAGGACAGGATGGCCGCGGCGATGAGGATGAGCACGATGGGCGAGGCCAGCTGGCGCAGCAACAGCGTCAGCACGGTCAGGGTGCGCTGGCCCCGCAGCACGTTGGGGCCATACAGCCGCAGGCGCTGTGCAGCTTCCGTCGAACTCAGGCCCTGCGGGCTGGCTGCCAGCGCGCGCAAGGCGTCTTCCAGCGGCGGGCTCCACCAGGCAGGGGGGAGTGAGGCGCGCTCGGTCATGTGCTTTGAGCGTGACAGCTGATGAATCAGGGCGCCAGCTTCTGCACCCGCTGCCCGTCCTGCAGCGAACTCGGCGGGAAGAGGATCACTTCCGTGCCGGGAGCCAGATCACTCTTGATCCAGGCCTCATGGCCGTTGCGCGCCAGCACCTCCACTTCCTGCTGGCGGGCGCGGCCACCGTCCACCACGTACAGCGCGGCACGGGCGCCGGCAGGGAAGAGGGCGCTGACCGGCACCTTGAGCGCGTCGGGCACGGTCTGCACCACGATGCGTACGTCGGCTTTGAAACCGTCGCCCAGCGCGTTCCACTGCTCGGGCGGCGAGGTGATGTCCAGCACCACGTTCACACGTTGTTCTTCCACGCCGAGGGCCGAGACCTTGGTGTAGGCGGCCGGCTCCACCAAGCGCACGCGTGCTTGCAGCGCCTGTGGACCGCCCCAGTTGGTGAGCAGGGCGGCCGTGCCGGGGCGCACCTGGGCTGCGTCTTCGGTCAGCAGGTCCACCACCACTTCCAGGTTGGCGGGGTCGCCCAGTTCCAGCAGGGGTGAGCCGGCCTGCATCAGGCCTTCGCTCTCCTGGGTGAGCTTGAGCACTTTGCCGGCGATCGGTGATTTGATGGCCCAGGAGCGTTGCGTCGTGCCGCCCTGGCCGAAGGTGCGGATGGCGATGCGCGCCTGTTCCAGCTCGTGCTGCGCGGCATGCTCTTCCAGCCGGGCGCTGTCCAGCTCCTTCTGGCGCAAGCGAACGGCGAGGCGGCCGCTCTCGTTTTGCGTCGGCGAAACAAAACCCTGTTGCGCCAGCATCTCGCTGCGCTTGAGGTCGGCGAGGGCCTGGTCCAGTGAGGCTTTGGCGCGCTCCACATTGGCGTTGGCGCGGCGCACCGAGGCTTCCAGCGCACCAATGCGCTGGTCCTGTTCCTGGCGGGTACGTTCGTCCAGCAGACCCGGCATCACCGGCCACAGCGTAGCCAGCACCGCATCGCGCTCGACCGCATCACCTTGCTTGAGGGTGACGCGCTGCACGCGACCGGTCAGCGGTGTGGAGACGACGTAGCGTTCGCGCAGGCGGGTCTTGCCGTCTTCCTGCACGCTGCGCTCGAAAGTGCCGCGGCTGACCGTGCCTACTTCAACTTCCGTCGGACGCGGCCAGAAGGCCCCCACCAGCAACAGCAACGCCAGCGCGGCGCCGCCGGCCATCCACAGTTGTTTCTTGTTGATCATCATCCTGTCCCTGTCTTGTCGGTTTCTATTCTCTCGTTTTCAGCACGCCCACCAGATCCAGTTGATCAATGCGTCGGCGCACGATCAGCGCGCTGGCCAGCCCGGCCGCCACCACCGTGACGGCGGCGTAGGCGTAGGTGGAGGCGTGGATCACGAGCGGAAAGAAGAATTCGTCGGTCTTGATCAGCTGCACGATGCCGGCGGCCAGCCAGTAGCCGGCGGTCAGGCCCAGCGGAATGGCCAGCAGAATCTCCAGCGCCAGTTCACCCAGCAGAAAGGCCGACACCTCGCCACGCGTGAAGCCCAGCACGCGCAGGCTGGCCAGTTCCCAGGCACGCTCGGCGAGCGCAATGCGCGCATGGTTGTAGACCACGCCCACGGCAATGATGCTGGCAAACACGGTGAGGATGGCGCTGAACACCAGCACGTTGCGCGCCGTGATCTCTTCGATGTTGCGCAGCATCACGCCCTTGCTGAAGGCTGCCACCACGCGCGGCAGGCTCTTGAGTCGCTCCAGCAATGCGCCTTCAAAGCCGGGCTCCACCAGCAACGCGGCGCTGTTCACCAGGTCGCCTTCCTGCAGCAGTCGGTTGAGGTTGCGGCGCTCAATGTAGGCGCCCATGCCCATCATTTCCTGCACTGTGCCCGTCACCGGTAATTCCAGTATCTGGCGCCGGCCCTCCAGCAGTTCCACGCGCACGGTCTGCCCGGGGCGGATGTGCAGCTTGTCAGCCAGGCGGTCGGTCAGCAACAGGCCGTCGGGCGGCGGCGTGTGCGTGCGTAGTTCGGTGTCCACGATGCGTTGCAGTTCGGGCTGTGCGCTACGGCCCTGCACGCTGCCGCGCCAGTGGTGCTGGCCATGCACCAGGCGCACGTTGACGGTGCGCACCCCTTCCACAGCCGTGACGTGCGGCAGTCGTGCCAGCTCGTGCATGACGCGCGCCGGGGTGGCTTCCACCAGGCTCACGATCACGTCGCCACGCAACACCAGGCGGAACTGGGTGTGCAGCAGCGTGTCCATGGTGTCGCGCCAGAAGGTACCGCTGATGACGATGGCCATGGAGGCGGCGATGCCGGCGATAGTGAGCAGCGTGCGCAGCGGGCGACGCTGCATGGTGCGCATCACCATGCGCGCGGCCGGGCTGAACCAGTCGCGCAGGCCCCACGCTTCGATGAAGGTCGGGCGGAAGCGGCCCGGTGCTGGCGGGCGCATGGCTTCGGCTGGCGCCAGCCGTACGGTGGCGGCGATCGCCTGCCAGGTGGCGCCCAGCGCCGCGATCAACGTCAGTCCGCCTGCGGCCAGCACCAGGTCGGGCCGGATGCGATGGCGCAGTTCAGGAAAGCGAAACACGTCGGCATACAGGCCCATGAAGGACTGCCCCAGCCAGGCGCCGACGCCCAGGCCCAGCAGCATGCCCAGTGTGACGATGAGCAGCACCAGCTTGAGGTAATGCAGGCCGATGCTCCAGTTGTCATAACCCAATGCCTTGAGCGCGGCAATCTGCTCGCGTTGGGTGGCGATCTGGCGGCTCAGCACCACGTTGAGCAGGAAGGCAGCCACGGCCAGGAAAATGCTGGGCAGCACGGTGCCGAAGACGCGCTGCTCCTTGATCTCGGAGCTCAGCAGCCGGTCGGACATCTGCTCGTTGCGGCCGTAGGCGCGGGCGCCGCCATAAGGCCCGAGCAGGCGGTCCAGCCCGTCGATCACCTGGCCCTCGCTGGCGCCGGGTGCCAGCCGCACCGCCACCTGGTTGAAGGCGCCTTCCATGTTGTAGGCCGCGGCCAGCGCCTTGCGGTCGAGCCAGAAGACACCGAAGCCGCGCAGGTCGGGCGAGCCGCCCATGCCGGCAAAGACGAACTCGGGTGACAGCGCGATGCCGACGATCTGCAGTTCCTCGCGCTTGCCGTTGACCAAGGCGCGGATGCGGTCGCCCGGTTTCAGTCGGCGTGCGATGGCGAAGCCTTCCGACACCAGCACCTCCAGCGTGCGGTCGCGCCGCGCGGTGATCATGCGGCCTTCGCGTAGGTGCAGGCGGTTGAGCTGCGGTAAGCGGTCCGGGTCGAGGCCGATCAATCGGCCGATGATGGGGTCGGAGACGTTGGGAATGTCGATCTGCACCACTTCGCTGACCGAGGTTTCCGCATGCGCGGCGCCGGGCAGGGCGGCCAGCTGGTGCTCCAGCGCCCGCGGGGCGCGCTTGAGGCTGGCGAAGACGTCGGCAAAGCGCGCTTCGGTGTAGTAGACCTCGCGCGACCACGAGAGACCGTCGTAGGCGCTGAAGGTGGCGATGAAACCGGCCACGCCGCTGGCCACCACCAGCGCGATGGTGAGGGCCTGGCTCCACATCAGGCGCAGGTCGCGCAGCAGCTTGCGGTCCAGGGCTTTCATCTCATGCTGCCTCGCCTGCGCTCACCAGGACAACTCCGCCGGGCTGATCTTGTGCGGGTTGACGTCCACCCGCTGGATGCGGCCGCCGCCCAGGTGCAGTACGCGGTCGGCCATGCCGGCGATGGCGGCGTTGTGCGTGATGACGATGGCGGTGGTGCCCAGTTCGCGGTTGATGCGTTCGATGACTTCCAGCACCAGCTTGCCGGTCTTGTAGTCCAGCGCGCCGGTGGGCTCGTCGCACAGCAGCACCTCGGGCCGCTTGACGATGGCGCGAGCAATCGCCACACGCTGCTGCTCGCCGCCCGAGAGCTGTGAGGGGAAGTGGTCCATGCGGTCTTCCAGGCCCACCATGCGCAGGGCTTCGGCAGCGGGCATGGGATTGCGCGCGATGTCGGTGACAAGCTCGACGTTCTCGCGGCAGGTCAGGCTGGGAATGAGGTTGTAGAACTGGAAGACGAAGCCGACGTGCTCGCGCCGGTAGCGGGTCAGTTCGGCATCGCTGGCGCCGGTGAGCTCGTGCTCGGCAAAGCGGGCGCTGCCGCTGCTCGGCCGGTCCAGGCCGCCGAGGATGTTGAGCAGGGTGGACTTGCCGCTGCCCGAAGGGCCGAGCAGCACGATGAACTCGCCGCGGTAGATGGTGAGGTTGACGTCCTGCAGGGCCCGCACCTGCACTTCGCCCATCTGGTAGGTCTTGCTCAGGTCCTGCGCGACGAAGACCGCCGGCAGCGCTGCTTCCGTGCCGGTGTGCTGCCTGTTCTCTTCCCTGGTGTTGTTCATGGCCCCGCCGGTCTGCTGTGGAGGTGACAGGTCAGGATCATAGGCGGTCACGGGGCGCCTTCCGGCGTGTTTTGTGAGCCCTGTGGGGGCAGGGTTGTTGTTGGATGCGGTTACCCCTTGGGGTTTCAAACGACTAAAATAGCGGGTCTTTACCGTCCATTTTTCCGTGTTCGCCTCCTGGCGGCCCAGGAGCGCACGCGCGTATGCAAGAAGAACAATCCGAGTTGATCGATGTTGGGAAGCTGCGAACAGGCTTGTTCGTCGTGCTCGACGTCGACTGGATGCAGCATCCCTTCCTGCGGGGCAGTTTCAAGATTGCCTCGGACAAGCAGATCGACGCCATCCGCGATCTCGGCCTGCAGCAGGTCAGCTATGTGCCTGCGCGCAGTGATCCGGCGGCCGTAGCGGCGCTGGAGGTGACGCCCTCCAAGTACTCGGCCATGAGCGAGGCGGAACTGCTCGAAATGGAGCAGCAGCGCACCGAGGAACCGCGACGGCGGCACGGCCGCGCCGACCAGCTGGCGGCTCAGCGGCTCAGCATGCAATCGTGCGAGCGACGTTACCGCGAGGCCGTCAACCGGTACCGTGAAGTGGCCAGCCATGCGCTGGCACAGCCGCAGGCGGCGGCGCAGCAGTGCATCGCCCTGATCAGCCACTTTGTCGAAGAGATCACCTGCGATGGCGATACAGCCATCCGTCTGCTGTCGGAAAACCTGGGCGATCGCGGGGCCGTGCATCCGGTGAATGTCACCATCCTGTCGCTGTTGCTCGGGCGGGCCATGGGGCTGCCGGCGAGCGATATGCGCGACCTCGGCGTCGCCGCCATGCTGCACGATCTCGGCAAGCTGCAGTTGCCCGAACGGGTGCGCGCGTATGACGAAGGCTTTTCCACCGCCGAGTACAAGCTGTACCAGGAGCACGTGGTTCAGGGCGAACAGCTGGCGCGGCAGATGGGCTTGTCGAAGGGTGTGCAGCAGGCCATCGCCCACCACCATGAACAGGTCGACGGCAGCGGTTATCCGGCACGGCTGCGTGGCGACAGCCTGCCGCTGCCCTCCAAGATCCTGGCGCTGGTCAACCGCTACGAAGACCTGAGCAACCCGGCCCGGTCCGCTGCGGCCCTGACGCCGCACGAGGCCTTGTCGTTCCTTTTTTCTCAGCTCAAGAACCGTTACGACAGCGTGGTGCTCAGTGCCTTCATCCGCATGATGGGGGTGTACCCGCCTGGTTCCATCATCCAGCTGGTGGACGGGCGCTATGCGATGGTGATGTCGGTGAACTCATCGCGTCCGCTCAAGCCGCGCGTACTGATCCACGATCCGGCCGTGATGCGCCATGAGGCGCTGGTGGTCGATCTGGAGCGGGCGCCGGAGATCGGCATCCGTCGCAGCCTCAAGCCGGCGGCGCTGCCGCGCGAGGCCTTCGACTACCTGTTGCCGCGCCAGCGCATCGGCTACTTCTTCGAGTCAGCGGAGCAGGAGCCCGAGCCGCCGCCGGCATCCTGAAATAAAAACCCCCGCGCCCTGGTAGCAGGGGCGGGGGTGCCGTACGAGCCGGTCTCTGGGTCAGATGACCTTGGCGGCGCGCAGTTCGTCGAGCTGGGCCTGGGTGTAGCCCATCTGCCGTAGCACTTCTTCGGTGTGTTCGCCCAGCAGCGGCGAGCGGATGACTTCGGTGGGGCTGTCTGACAGCTTGATCGGGTTGCCGACCGAGAGGTACTTGCCACGCACCGGGTGATCGACTTCCACGATGGTGCCGGTGGCGCGCAGCGATTCGTCCTCGGCGATCTCCTTCATCGACAGGATGGGACCACAGGGGATGTCGAACTCGTTGAGGATGTCCATGGCCTCGAACTTGGACTTGGTCTTGGTCCATTCCTCGATGCGGTCGAAAATCATCTTCTGGTGCGGCAGGCGCGCCTCGGGGGTGGCGAAGTGCGGGTTGGTGATCCAGTCTTCTTCGCCGATCACCTTGCAGATGGCCGGCCAGACGGCAGCCTGCGTGATGAAGTAGATGTAGGCGTTAGGGTCCTTCTGCCAGCCCTTGCACTTGAGCACGGCACCCGGCTGGCCACCGCCGGACGCGTTGCCGGCGCGCGGCACGGCTTCACCGAACTCGATCTCGGGGTACTGTGGGTATTCCTTGAGCACGCCAGTGCGGTCCAGTCGCTGCTGGTCGCGCAGCTTGACGCGGCACAGGTTGAGCACCGAGTCCTGCATGGCAGCCAGCACCTTCTGGCCACGGCCGGTCTTCTCGCGTTGGAACAGGGCCGTGACGATGCCAAGCGCGAGGTGCAGGCCGGTGCCCGAGTCACCGATCTGGGCGCCGGTCACCATGGGCACACCATCCGGATCGCCCGTGGTGGAGGCCGCACCGCCGGTGCACTGGGCCACGTTCTCGTACACCTTGCAGTCCACGTAGGGACCGGGACCGAAGCCCTTGACCGAGGCCAGGATGATGCGCGGATTGATCTCCTGGATCTTTTCCCACGGGAAACCCATGCGATCGAGTGCGCCGGGCGCGAAGTTCTCCACCATCACATCACATTGCTTGATCAGGTTGACCAGCACTTCCTTGCCCTTGGGGTCCTTGGTGTTGAGCGTGATGGAACGCTTGTTGTGGTTCAGCATCGTAAAGTACAGGCTGTCCGCGTCCGGAATGTCGCGCAGCTGGCCGCGCGTGGCGTCGCCTTCACCGGCCTTCTCCACCTTGATCACGTCGGCGCCGAACCATGCCAGCAGCTGGGTACAGGTGGGACCGGACTGCACGTGCGTGAAGTCCAGGATGCGTACGCCGTCTAGTGCCTTGCCCATCAACAATCTCCTGTTCAATATATAAAAATTGCTTATCTATCTGGCGATAAATCTGAGGCCATTGCTTATGCAAGTATAGAGGCAGCATCTTTGCGCCTGACTGCATGAGAGCCCAAACATTTAGTGTAGGTTCGTCCGGGGTGCATGGCGAATTTTTCATGAAAAAACGGCGCCCGGATGGGCGCCGTTGCACAGAGGCTCGAACAGCTGACGCGCGGTTCAGACCGCCTTGCTGGCGTGCATGGCGGCGATCTGCTCCTTGCTGTAGCCGAGTTCCGCCAGCACCTCGTCGGTGTGCTGACCCAGCAGCGGCGAAGCGGTGATCTCGGGCTTGAGGTCGGAGAACTTGATCGGGCTGCCCACCGTGAAATAGCTGCCACGTACCGGGTGAGGCACTTCCACGATCGAACCGCTCTTGCGCAGCGACTCGTCACGCAGCAGTTCCTTCATGGACAGCACCGGCGCGCAGGGGATGTCGAACTTGCGGAAGATGTCCACCGCTTCGTACTTGGTCTTGTCCTTGATGAAGTCTTCGATGGTGGCGAAGATTTCGTCGATGTGCGGCTGGCGGGCCTTGGGCGTGGTGTAGGCCGGGTCGGTCTTCCACTCGGGCTTGCCCAGCGCATCGAAGATCGGCTCCCAGGCGTGGCCCTGTATGGTG
>JAYRLJ010000458.1:0-2146 GCA_041905305.1 Hylemonella sp.
CACCTTGGCACTGAATTCCAGGATGGCGCTCATGCCGTCTTCGCTGGTATAGGTGCGGTGGTAGCTGAAGTCCTCAAACACCTTGACCACCGTGCCCAGGATGACCTGCACCGCCTGCGCGCTGGGATAGGGGGTGTGCGCCATGGGCGAACGGAACACCGCCTTCTTGTGCAGGATGCTGGGCAGCTCGCTCAAGTCGCCCGCGGCCACCATGGCGTGCCAGGCTTTCAGGCTGGCCTGCACGGCGGGTGGGGCCTGATGCGCGCCCTGGGGGGCAGCCACCGCAGCCGCCGTCGGGGCAGGGCTAGTGTCCAGGCGCAGGGCCAGTTCGGTGCCTTGTTTGATGGCACGCTTGGCGTCCAGCTCGGCGGCCTTGTCGGCGCCGCCAATCAGGTGCACGCGCACGCCCTGGGCTTCGAGCGCGGCCTGCAGTTCGCGCTGCGGGTCTTGCCCGGCGCAGACGATGACGTTGTCCACGGCCAAGGTCATGTCCTTGTCGCCCACGGTGATGTGTAGGCCGGCGTCGTCAACCTTGCGGTACTGCACGCCGGGGATCATTTCCACGCCCCGGTTCTTCAGGCCGGTGCGGTGGATCCAGCCCGTGGTCTTGCCCAGACCATCGCCCACCTTGCTGACCTTGCGCTGCAGCAGGTAGACCTTGCGCGGCACTGCGCCAATGTGGGCGGCTTTCAGTCCGCCGCGTGCGCCACCGGTGGTGTCCACACCCCATTCGGCAAAGAACTTCGCCTTGCTCAGACTGGGCGACTGGCCTTCGTGCAGCAGGTATTCGGATACGTCAAAGCCAATGCCACCGGCGCCGATCACGGCCACGCTCTTGCCCACTTCTCTTTTGTCGCGCAGCACATCGAGGTAGCCCAGCACCTTGGGGTGGGTGATGCCCTCGATCTCGGGCAGGCGCGGGGCGATGCCGGTGGCCAGCACCACCTGCTGGAAACCGGCCTGCACCAGATCCTGGGCGCTGACGCGCTGGCCCAGCTTCACGGTCACGCCGGTGTGCTGCAGGCGCTGGCCAAAGTAGCGCAGCGTCTCGTAAAACTCTTCCTTGCCCGGCACCTGCTTGGCCACGTTGAACTGGCCACCGATTTCGCTGGCAGCGTCGAACAGGGTCACGTCCAGGCCGCGCTGCGCCGCCTCGGTGGCAAAGGCCAGGCCCGCCGGGCCCGCGCCGACCACGGCCACGCGCTCTTTTTTCGGTAGCGGCAGGGGCACCAGGATGGTTTCGTGGCAGGCACGCGGGTTCACCAGGCAGCTGGTGATCTTGCCGCCGAAGGTGTGGTCCAGGCAGGCCTGGTTGCAGCCGATGCAGGTGTTGATGTCTTGCGAACGGCCTGCTGCGGCCTTGTTCACGAACTCCGGGTCGGCCAGGAAGGGGCGCGCCATGCTCACCATGTCGGCCATGCCCTCGGCCAGCACCGTTTCGGCCACTTCGGGGGTGTTGATGCGGTTGGTGGCCACCAGCGGGATGCCGACCTTGCCCTTGAGCTGTTGCGTCACCCAGGCAAAGGCCGCGCGCGGCACCTTGGTGGCGATGGTGGGAATGCGCGCCTCGTGCCAGCCAATGCCGGTGTTCAGAATCGTCACCCCGGCCTTTTCCAAGGCCTGCGCCAGCTGCACCACCTCTTCCTGGGTGGAACCACCTTCGACCAGATCCAGCATCGAGAGGCGGAAGATGAGGATGAAATTCGCACCTACGCGTTCGCGCGTGCGGCGCACGATTTCCAGCGGGAAGCGGATGCGGTTCTCGTAGCTGCCGCCGTATTCGTCGTCGCGCTGGTTGGTCTGCGCGGCGATGAATTCGTTGATGAGGTAACCCTCCGAGCCCATGATCTCGACGCCGTCGTAGCCCGCGCTTTGCGCCAGCACGGCGGCGTTGGCGTAGTCCTCCACGGTCTGCTTCACCTCGTCGGTGGTCAATGCGTGCGGGCGGAACGGGCTGATAGGGGCCTTGAGGGCACTGGGCGCCACCAGCTCGGGGTGGTAGGCGTAGCGGCCAAAGTGCAGGATCTGCATGCAGATCTTGCCGCCCGCATCGTGCACGGCCTGGGTCACCACCTTGTGCTTGTCGGCTTCTTCCTGCGTCGTCATGGCGGCGCCGCCGGGCATGGGGCGGGCGCGGTGGTTGGGG
>JAYRLJ010000459.1:0-2145 GCA_041905305.1 Hylemonella sp.
CGATGGGCGTCGCGTTCTCGTGGACGAACCCGGTCGCGCCGTGCAGGCGCGTCGCCTGCTGCTGGCCCGTGCGCCGCAGCAGCGGTGCAGCCACCAAGATCGGCGGCAACCGATGCGCGATGCCGTGAACCGACACACCCCCACGCTGCCACACCGCGCCCCAGCCTGCGGGCGTGGCCGTCGTATCCTGCTGGCCCTGCACTGCGCCGTCCTCGCGCTGCACGGCCTGCTGCCACTCGTGCGCCGTCTGGCCCACCGTCGGGCGCTGCGTGCGCGAGGTGTATCGCACCTCGCTGGTGAGCACCACCCCGGGTAGGCTGGCCACGCCAACGTTGAGCGGCACGCTCGGGCGCAGGATGAGCGTGCTGACCGTCAAGCCCGGCAGCTCGGCCAGCACCTCCAGCCGCGCAGGCGGGATGAAGGCAATGCTTGCCACCGGCAGCGGCAGCGTGGCCTGCACCAACACGTCGTTGCGCGGCGGAACGTAGTCCGCGCCGAAGATCAGATCGGCATCGGTGGCGGCGGGTCGGTCGTACAGCAGGTCGACGTTCTGGCCAGAGTTCGAAGGCATCGTTCACCCCACGACCTCAGCCCAAGATGGCCGACACCATCCGGGCGTCGCCGCCCAGATAGAGGTTGGTACTGGCGAGCTTCACGTCGCCCGCGCCATCGGTGCCGCTGCAATCCAGATCGAGCGCCGTCACCTCATTGCCGTTGACCAGCCGCGCCCAGGTGGCGATTCCGGTCGCGGCGATGAGGCCGTCCTCCTGCTGGGTGAGCGTCAGCAACCCGCCTGCAATCGTTCCTGCGGGCTTGGTGAGCGCGATCTCCACCAGCATCGCGCTGGTGGGCGTCGCCGCTGGATTGGGCGGCCGTGTCCCTCCGTAGATGCGCAGCCGCGCGGGGTTGCTGCCTGCATCGAGGAAGGTCAGCGTGCCCGCCAGCCGCGCCTCGTTGTGTTCCTGCGTGATGGCGACGGTCATGGCATCGGCTCCGGCCTAAGGTTGTCCGCGACTACTGCGCGGTACAACTGCTGGTAGTCGGTGCTGATCACGGTGTAGCGCTGTTGGGGATCGATGCGCTCGAAGCGGTACGTGCCGTCAGCCTGAGACCACGTGCTCGCCACCAGGGCGTGGGTGTTCTCGCTGTAGAGCAGCACTTCGCGCACCAATGGCTGGTCGGGCTGGCCCTTCTCCTTGACGGTGCCGGTGATCTGGCCGTTGCCGCCGAAATGGATGTTGCGGCGGTGGCTAGCCACGGCTCGGTACTGGCGCGGATGGCTGCCCGGCACGTTCCACTGCACGGAGTTCGGGCTGTGCAGTCGGCTCAAGGCGGCAGCGTGAACGCCGACCGGTGGCCCGGCGAGCGCAGCGCGGCAGGCGGCCTCCATCGCGCGCAGGTCGGCAAGGCTGGCGACGCCCGACCACAACCCGGCCGCGAAGAAGCGCTCGCTGCCGCCGATGTTGTATTCGTTGCCGTCGGCGTAGTAACCGATGCCGCCCACGCTGTCGGCCACCCACGAGCGCGCGAACGCCGCGCCCGCCCAGTCGTCGTTGATGTAGACGCGAGCACTGGCCGGGCTGACCACCAGCGCCATGAATTTCGGTGTGCCCCACGCGGGCCCGCTGCCCACCTGACCGCCGCTGCCGTTTGCGTACTGGTAGATCGCGCCGTTGGACTCCTGATCCAGAAAGTAGCTGTTGCTGTCGCCGAGGGTCTTGTAGAACACCAGCCCTCGGCTGACGTGCATCACGAAGCCCGCCAGTACGAAGTCGCCGGACAAGGACATCGGCGTCGCCAGCGGCCAGGGCTTGTCCTGACCGTACAGCCCATAGAGCGGAAATGGCGTGGTCACGCCGCCCTGTACGGTGAGGGCATTGCTGCCCACCTGATCTTGCAGTTGCCCGCCCGAGAAGTGCAGCGCGTCCCACGCCGCGACCGGCGTCAAGGACGCCACGCTGTTCCACCAGCTCACGGCTTACCTCCACGGCCCAGTGATGTCGAAGGCGATCTGCGCGCCTTCGGCTTCTGAGCTGTACTGCGTCCTGACCAGCAGGAACTTCCTGCCCGTCTGCCCGACGACGTTGTCGACGATGGTCTGATCCGAGTACGGACGATCCTGCGGCATCCACAACATCCCGGGCA
>JAYRLJ010000074.1:0-11578 GCA_041905305.1 Hylemonella sp.
GGCCGGACGGGCCCGTTCCAAGTGGAAGAGCCGACATTTTCTCATGGACGGGGTAATCCCCGGGCTGCGACATGGCAGGCCGATGAAATAATCGTTCACATGAAGGCTTTTCGCATCGGTTCCGGCGCGGGGTACGCCGGGGATCGCATCGACCCCGCGCGCGATCTGGCGGAGCGGGGTGACCTCGACGTCCTGGTGTTCGAGTGCCTGGCCGAGCGCACCATCGCGCTGGCGCAGCTGCGGCGCAGCCAGGATGCACGTTTAGGCTACGACCCGCTGCTGCAGGCGCGCCTGCGCGCGGTGCTGCCGGCCTGTGTGCACCGTGGCACGCGCATCATCACCAATATGGGCGCAGCCCATCCCTTGGCTGCGGGCGAGGCGGCGCTGCAGGTGGCGCGCGAGCTTGGCCTGCCGCGCCTGCGCGTGGCGGTGGTGCAGGGCGACGACGTGCTGCCCTGGATGCAGGCGCACGACGTGCCGCTGCTGGATTCGGACCAGAGCGTGCGCAGCTTGGACGGCCGGCTGATCTCGGCCAATGTCTACCTGGGGGCGGACGCGCTGCTGCCGGCCTTGCAGTCGGGCGCAGACGTGATCATCACCGGCCGTGTGGCTGACCCGGCGCTGTTCCTGGCGCCGCTGATGCAGCACTTCGGCTGGGCCGCGGATGACTGGCCGCAGCTGGGCCAAGGCGTGGTGGTGGGGCACTTGCTCGAATGCGCGGCGCAGGTCAGCGGTGGCTACATCGCCGACCCGGGCTATGTGGATATTCCCATGCTGGAGGCGGTGGGCTTTCCCTTGGCCGAGGTCGCGCCGGATGGCACGGCCGTGATCACCAAGTTGCCGGGCACGGGAGGACGCGTCGATCGGCTGACCTGCACCGCCCAGTTGCTCTACGAACTGGAAGACCCGCAGCGCTACCTGCAGCCCGATGTGGTGGCTGATTTCTCGCGGGTGCAGCTGCAGGAGGTGGGGGCGGACCGCGTGCAGGTGGAGGGCGCCAGTGGCACAGCCCGCCCCGCGCAGCTGAAGGTGACGCTGGGTTATCGCGACGGCTTCATTGGCGAGGGGCAGATTTCCTATGCCGGCCCGGGGGCGCGGGCGCGGGGTGAACTGGCGCTGCGCATCCTGCGGCATCGCCTGCAGCAGGCGGGGCTGGCGGACCAGGAGCATCGTGCGGAACTGATCGGCGTCAACGCCATGCACGGCCCCAGCCTCGGCGCCGACTGCGAACCCTACGAGGTGCGCGTGCGGCTGGCGTTGCGTGCCGCCACGCGGGCCCAGGCGGAACAGGTGGGCCAGGAGGTGGAGGCGCTCTACCTCAATGGCCCTGCCGGGGGCGGTGGCGTCACGCAGTCGGTGCGCGAGGTGATTGCGGCAGCGTCGGCCCTGATCCCGCGGGAGGCCGTGACGCCTTCTTGCCAGCTACTGGAGTTATGAGATGAAAACCGTACGCGACATCGCCCTGGCCCGTTCGGGTGACAAGGGCAACCGGGCCACGCTGAGTGTCATAGCGCGTGACCCGAAGGACTACCCGCTGCTGGAGCGCGCACTCGGCGTCGAGCAGGTGCGGGCCTGCTACCGCGACAACGTGCACGGCGCGGTGCAGCGCTACACCCTGCCGCACCTTGGCGCGGTGCACTTCGTCATGCACGAGGCACTGGGCGGCGGCGTGACACGCTCGCTGGCGCTGGACGCGCATGGCAAGACCCTGAGCGCTGCCGTGCTGGACCTGCCGCTGGAGGCGTCCGCGCCCTGACCTACACTGCTTTCCACAACAACCTGAAGGAGACTTTCATGCATTCGATTCCCCGTCGTCTGGCCGTGCTTTGCGGCCTGCTGCTCGGTACCGCCGCCGCGCTGGCCCAGTCCTACCCGAGCAAGCCCATCAAGGCCATCGTGCCGTTTGCCGCCGGCAGCGCCACCGACCAGATCGGCCGTGCCTTCGCCGCCAAGATGTCGGAAACGCTGGGTCAGCCCATCGTGATCGAGAACAAAGCCGGCGTGAACGGCATGCTGGGCGCGGATGCCGTGGCCAAGGCACCGGCTGACGGCTACACCATCCTGTTCGGCACCAACAGCACCAACGCCGCGCTCAAGAGCCTGATGAAGAAGCTGCCCTACGACCAGGACACGGCCTTCGTGCCGGTGGGCTACCAGGGCTCGGTGCCGCTGATCGTGGCCATCAACAACGACGTGCCGGCCAAGACGCTGCGCGAGTTCATCGACCTGGCGAAGGCCAAACCGGGCCAGGTGACCTTTGCCAGTGCCAGCACCTCGCAGCTGGTGTCGGGCGAAATGCTGGCCAGCATGGCCGGCGTGCAGATGACCAACGTGCCCTACAAGAGCGGCCCGGCGGCCATGACCGACCTGATCGGCGGCCAGGTGATGATGTTCAGCGCCGACTTTGCCGTCACGCTGCCGCAGGTCAAGGCCGGCAAGATCCGCGGCCTGGCCGTGACTTCAACCAAGCGCTCGGCCGCCATTCCCGAGCTGCCCACCGTCAATGAAGCGCTGGGCCTGAAGGACTATGAGCTGATCGCTTACTTCGCCGTCTTCGCCCCGGCCGGCACGCCGGCGGACGTGGTGGCCAAGCTCAACCAGGCCATCAATGCCGCCGCCAACAGCAAGGACATCCAGGAGAAGTTCGCGCCCATCGGCTTCATGGTCGAGCCGGGGACGCCCGAGGCCCTGGCCCAGCGCAGCCAGCGCGAGACCGCGAAGTGGGCCAAGGCCATCCGCGACGCCAAGATCGAACCGCAATGAGTGCGGCGCCCGGGTCGCGCGTGGCGAACGACCTGGGCTGAAACCGGCGGGCGGCACGGCACAATCAGACCCCATGCCGCGCAAGCCCGCCACATCGCCAGCCGCACCCGCCACCGACAAGCCGCAGTCTGCCGCGCAGCAGGCGCTGCGCAAGCTGGGCCTGACACGTGACATCGACCTGGCCCTGCACCTGCCGCTGCGCTACGAGGACGAGACCCGCATCACCCGCCTGGCCGACGCGCGCGATGGCGACACGGTACAGATCGAGGCGGAAGTGACGACCAGTGAAGTGAGCTACCGGCCGCGGCGCCAGCTGCTGGTGACGGTGGACGACGGCAGCGACACCTGTGTGCTGCGTTTCTTCAACTTCTATCCCTCGCAACAGAAGGCGCTGGCGGTGGGCGCCCGGATACGCGCGCGCGGCGAGATCCGCGGCGGCTTCATGGGCCGCACCATGATGCATCCGCACACCCGCGCCGCCGGCGGGGAACTGCCCACCGCACTGACGCCGGTGTACCCGACGGTGGCCGGCCTGCCGCAACCTTATCTGCGCAAGGCGGTGCTGGGTGGCTTGGCGCGCGCCGATCTGAGCGACACGCTCCCACCCGAGATTGCCAATCAAATTGGCCTCCAGCCCTTGTGGAGCTTGCGTGAGGCGCTATCGTTTTTGCACCACCCCACGCCGGACGTGTCGCTGGCGCAGCTGGAAGACCACAGCCACCCGGCCTGGCAGCGCCTGAAGGCCGAGGAGTTGCTGGCGCAGCAGCTGTCGCAGCTGCAGTCGCGCCGTGAGCGCGAGCACCTGCGTGCGCCGGTGCTGCGCGCGCTGGGTGCGGGATCGCTACATGAGCGCCTGCTGGCGGCATTGCCGTTCCAGCTCACCGGCGCCCAGCGCCGCGTCAGCGAGGAGATCGCCCACGACCTGGCGCAGCATCTGCCCATGCACCGCCTGCTGCAGGGCGATGTGGGTTCCGGCAAGACGGTGGTGGCGGCGCTGGCGGCCACGCTCTGCATCGATGCCGGCTGGCAGTGCGCGCTGATGGCGCCGACCGAAATCCTGGCCGACCAGCACTTCCGCAAGCTGGTGGCCTGGCTGGAACCGTTGGGTGTGCACGTAGCCTGGCTCACCGGCAGCCAGAAGAAGAAGGAGCGCGCCGAGATGCTCGATCTCATCGCGCGCGGCGAGGCCGGTCTGGTGGTGGGCACGCACGCCGTGATTCAAGAGCAGGTGCAGTTCAGGAACCTGGCGCTGGCCATTATCGACGAGCAGCACCGCTTCGGCGTCGCGCAGCGATTGGCTTTGCGGAGCAAGACCAATGGCGACGATGTGGAGCCTCACCTCCTCATGATGACGGCCACGCCGATCCCGCGCACCTTGGCCATGAGCTACTACGCCGACCTCGACGTCTCGACCATCGACGAGTTGCCGCCCGGGCGCAGCCCGATCGTGACCAAGGTGGTGTCGGAGCAGCGACGCGACGAGGTGATCGAGCGCATCCGCGGCCAGTTGGCGCAGGGCCGGCAGGTCTATTGGGTCTGCCCGCTGATTGAGGAAAGTGAGGCGCTCGACCTCACCAACGCCACGGAAACACATGCCGAGTTGAGCGCAGCCTTGCCCGGCGTCATGGTCGGTCTGTTGCATTCGCGCATGCCGGTGGCCGAGAAGAAGGCGGTGATGGCGCTCTTCACCAGCGGCCAGATGGGCGTGCTGGTCAGCACCACGGTGATCGAGGTCGGCGTCGATGTGCCCAATGCCTCGCTGATGGTGATCGAGCATGCCGAGCGCTTCGGCCTCTCGCAGCTGCATCAGCTGCGCGGCCGTGTCGGGCGCGGTGCAGCGGCCTCGGCCTGCGTGCTGCTGTACTCCACGGGCGATGCGCCGCGCCTGGGCGAGACCGCGCGCGAACGACTCAGGGCCATGGCCGAGACCAACGACGGCTTCGAGATTGCGCGGCGCGACCTCGAGATCCGTGGCCCCGGTGAATTCCTCGGCGCACGCCAGTCGGGCGCCGCGCTGCTGCGCTTTGCCGACCTTGCCACCGACAGCCACCTGCTGGCCTGGGCGCGTCAGGCGGCGCCGCAAATGCTGGACCGCTATCCCGCGCAAGCCGAGCAGCACGTGGCGCGTTGGCTGGGCAGCCGCACCGACTACCTCAAGGCCTGAGCGCGGGTGGCCGGCAGTCGCAAATTTGTAGCGCTCCACCCACATCCGGCCTGGGCTTTCAGGGCAATGTGATTTAGACTCGCGCCATTCCGACAGGCGTGCACTCACTACTCCAGCCTTCACCGATGGCCACAGACACCGCGAATCCGCTTGCTGCCGGCGACACCGCCGAGCTTTATCGCGCCGCCATCGGCCCGCGCGGGCAGGACTACTACCTGCGCCAGTTCGCGCGCTTCGACACCGCCGGCAAGACCGGCGCCAGCTGGCACTGGGCGGCTTACTGGAGCACGCTCAACTGGCTGATCTACCGCAAGATGTGGGGCCAGGCGCTGGCCTACGTCGCGGCTGTGCTGGGCATGGCGCTGCTGGTGTTCGGGGTCGGCAAGCTGCTGCTCAACTACGACAGCACCACCGGGCTGGCGCTGTTCCTGCTTTTCCTCACCGGGGCCTTCGTGGTGCCGGGCCTGTATGCCAACGCCTGGTACTACAACTTCTGCAACGAGAAGATCTCGGGCGCCCTGCGTGCCACCCAGGACGTTCCGCAAGCCTGTGAACTGCTGAGCGCGCAGGCCAGCAGCAACCGGCGTTTTCTCGGACAGGCCGCAGTCAACGTCGCGCTGGCGGCTCTGCTGGCCGGGCTGGGCACCTTCCTGCTGGACCCGGCGCAGCAGATGATGCAACTGGCGCAAGGTGGTGCCACGCAGTCCCAGCCCGCCTTGCCTGAGATGGCGGCCGGCACGCAGCCGGTGCTGGCGTCCGGCAATGGCGCCCTGGTGGCGGCATCCCCAACGCCGGCCGAGGCAGCGTCCGCGCCTGCGGCGACGGCGTCCGCTGCGGTGGCCGAGGCGACCCCTGAGCCACCCAAGCCCGAGGCACCGGCGCCTGACGCTGCTGCCGCGGCGCCTGCTGCCCCTCGCTTCGACGGGCCGGTGCTGACCTCGGCGGCGCAGATCGACGAGTACCTGGCCCGCACCAGCGGCGTGCCGCGTGAACCCGCGGAGCCGAGGCCGGCGGTGCAACTGGCCGGTAAGGCAGCCGAGCCCGCCAACGCCAAGGCCGACAAGCCGAACGGACCGGCCGACACCGTGGTGCAGGCCGCCGCCGATCCCAAGCGCGCCCAGCCGGCGCCTGCCGCTGCATTGCCGGTGGCTGCCGCACCCAGTGACACGCCAGCGGCACCCGCGCGCAACGGCAAGGCCAAGCCCCAGGTCACCGCGCCGGCCAAGACCGAGGTCGCTGCCGGCGGCCCAACGGTCGAGGCTGCGCCGCCGGCCGTCGCCGGCAAGTCCAAGCGCGCGCCGGCGAAGAAGTCCTGGTATGTGCAGGCTGGGGCGTTTTCGCAGGAGAGCAATGCGCAGAACGTGCGCCTGCGGATCGAGGCGGCGGGGCTGGAGACCAGTACCGCGCCGCACGAGACCCAGGCCGGGCGCCTGATCCGCGTCCGGGTGGGGCCTTTCACGACCAAGGCCGATGCCGAGAGGGCCGCGCTGCAGGTCAAGGCACTGGAACTGCCGGCCGTGCTGTTCCGCGAGTGAGCAGGCGGGCTCTCGCCCGTGCCTCATCCGTCCCTCAGCGCTGCCCGATCTTCACCTGACCAAAGATGCTCTGCGCCTCGCGCGGCAGGCAGCGCCAGTACTGGGCGCTGGCGTGTACCTGGCCGCCCAGCGCGGCAGCAGCCTCCCACGGCCAGCGCGGCTTGTACAACAGCACGCGGGCGATGGCGATCAGGTCGGCGTCGCCGGCCTGCAGGATGTCTTCGGCCTGTTGCGGCTGCGTGATCAGCCCCACGGCGGTGGTGGGCAGGCCCGAGGCGCGGCGGATCTCGCGCGCAAACGGTACCTGGTAGCCGGGGCCAATGGCAATCTTCTGCAGTGGCGAGACGCCCGCGGTGGAGACGTGGATGAAGTTGCAGCCCAGTGCCTTGAGACGGCAGGCGAATTCAGCCGTCTGCGCCACATCCAGCCCGCCCTCCACCCAGTCGATGGCCGAGACGCGCACCCCCACCGGCCCGTCGAACACGGCCTGCACGGCCGTAAACACTTCGAGCGGAAAGCGCATCCGGTTCTCCAGGCTGCCGCCATAGGCATCGTCGCGTTGGTTGGCCAGCGGCGAGAGGAACTGGTGGAGCAAGTAGCCGTGCGCGGCATGCAGCTCGATGGCGTCGATGCCCAGACGCTGCGCGCGCTGCGCGGCTGCGACAAAGGCGTCGCGGATCTGGGCTAACTGGTCGAGCGTCAACGCGACGGGCGGCGCCTCATTCGGCAGCTGCGGCAAGGCCGAGGGGGCCACCGCCTGCCATCCGCCCTGTGCGGGCGTGAGCAGCGCACCGCCTTGCCACGGGGCGGCGCTGGAAGCCTTGCGGCCGGCATGCGAGAGCTGGATGCACACTGGTATGGGCGGCGCCAAGCGGCGGGCGCGTTGCAGGGCATCACCCAGGGCCTGTTCGGTGCGATCGTCCCACAGGCCCAGGCAGTCGGGCGTGATGCGGCCGTCCGCCGTGACGGCCGTGGCTTCGAGCGTCAGCAGGCCGGCGCCACTGTTGAGCAGGCTGGTCCAGTGCGCCAGGTGCCAGTCGCCGGCCGCCCCGTCGACGGCGGAGTACTGGCACATGGGGGCGATGACGATGCGGTTGGCCAAGGGCAACGCACGGCCGCTGGCGGGCAGGGTGTAGGGGGAGAACAGCAGGCTCACGGGAATTACCTCGGGTTTCTTGACGTGCGTCACAGGCGGGGGTGACGGCGTGGCGTCAAATGATAGTGTGGATGGCGCAAGCCATGTGCCAGTGCACTATGCGTTTGGCAGAATTGATAGTCTCGTGAAACAATCGGCTTCTCTATGAAACCCTACGCCCTTGCTGCTGCGATGCTGTTGGCGGTCCAGTCGGTGCTGGCCCAGTTGCCGGCGCGCGATCTGAGTGTGGAGCTGCGCCAGATCGAAGATGCCGGCACTGGCGGCCGCGTCGTCGCCACCGCGCCGGCCCAGGCCCTGCTGGCGCAGCAGCAACTGCTGGTTCGCAACGGCAGCAAGGCCACTTTCACCCTGGGGCAGTCGGTCCCGGTGCAGTGGGTACAGTCGGTCTCGTCCTACACCTCCACCTTGGTGGTGCCGGGCACCGATGCCACCAACCGCGGTGGCAGCGTGAGCCAGACCGTGACCTGGATGGATGCCAACCAGAGCCTGGCGGTCAAGCCGCGCTGGCCCGGTGGCAAGCAGCCAGTGACGGTGGAGGTCGAGATGCAGTCGGCTAGCCTGGATGTGCGGCCCGGCAGCGAGTTGCCGGCGCAGGGGCGCTCGCAAGTGGTCACCACCGTCGGGGCACCGCTGGGCCAGTGGGTGACGATCGCCACCACGGGCAGCGGCCCGCAGCGTGGCGTCTATGGCAGTGAGGCTGCGCCCGAGACGCGGCGCCTGCTGCAGTTGCGGGTGTCTTTGCCCTGAGCCCGGCGCGGGCCCGAATGTCAAAATCACACCATGACCCTGACCGAACTCAAATACATCGTCGCCGTCGCGCGTGAAAAGCACTTCGGCAAGGCGGCCGAGGCCTGCTTCGTGTCGCAGCCGACGCTGTCGGTGGCGGTCAAGAAGATCGAGGAAGAGCTTGACGTCAAGCTGTTCGAGCGCAGTGCCAACGAGGTGACGGTCACGCCGCTGGGCGAGGAGATCGTGCGCCAGGCCCAGGCCGTGCTGGAGCAGGCTGCCAGCATCAAGGAGATTGCCAAGCGCGGCAAGGACCCGTTGTCCGGCCCGCTGCGCCTGGGCGTGATCTACACCATCGGCCCCTACCTGCTGCCCGATCTGGTGCGCCAGATGATCACGCACACGCCGCAGATGCCGTTGATGCTGCAGGAGAACTTCACCGTCAAGCTGCTGGAGATGCTGCGCACCGGTGAGATCGACTGCGCCATCCTGGCCGAGCCCTTCCCGGACACGGGGCTGGCCGTGGCGCCGCTCTACGACGAGCCGTTCTACGCCGCCGTGCCCACCAGCCACGCGCTGGCCCAGCAGGAGAGCATCAGCAGCGAGGAGTTGAAGTCCGAGACCATGCTGCTGCTGGGTACCGGCCACTGTTTCCGCGACCACGTGCTGGAGGTCTGCCCTGAATTCGCGCGCTTTTCCAGCAATGCCGAAGGCATCCGCAAGAGCTTCGAAGGCTCCTCGCTGGAGACCATCAAGCACATGGTGGCCGCCGGCATGGGCGTGACGCTGGTGCCGCGCCTGAGCATCCCTAAGGCCGCGCTGCTGCCCAAGGCCAAGGGCAAGGGCGCCGCGCAGGATGACAGCTTCATCAAGTACCTGCCGTTCAGCGGCGAGCCGCCCACGCGCCGCGTGGTGCTGGTGTGGCGGCGCAGCTTCACACGCTACGAGGCGATTGCCGCCCTGCGCAACGCCATCTACGCCTGCGAGTTGCCGGGCGTCAAGCGTCTTTCCTGATCTGTCATCACGCGAGGAGCCCTCATGGCCAAGAACCCCGTCAAATCCCCGGCACCTGCCATCAACATCGGCATCAGTGAAAAGGACCGCGCCGCCATCGCCAAGGGCCTGAGCCATCTGTTGGCCGACACCTACACCCTGTACCTGACCACGCACAACTTCCACTGGAACGTCACCGGGCCGATGTTCAACACGCTGCACACCATGTTCATGACCCAGTACACCGAGCTGTGGAATGCGGTTGACCCGATCGCCGAGCGCATCCGTTCGCTCGGCCATGCGGCACCCGGCTCCTACGCCCAGTTCGGCAAGCTGGCCACAGTGCCCGATGCACCGGCCAAGCCGCCCAAGGCACTGGAGATGGTGCGCATCCTGGTGCAGGGCCACGAAGCGGTGGCGCGTACCGCGCGCAGTCTGTTTCCGCTGGCCGACAAGGCGGGGGACGAGCCCACGGCCGACCTGTTGACCCAGCGCCTGACGGTGCATGAGCAGACGGCCTGGATGCTGCGCTCTCTACTGGAAGACTGATCAATAGGCTCACCCCCGCTCGTTCACTTCGTGTAACTCGCATCCCCCCTTAGGGGGCGCTCCCGGTGGCCCAGCCGAGCCGGTTCCACGGGAGCCCTAGCCTTCCCAATGTCACGCGCCAACTTTCTTTCCCTCCGGGCAGCGTTGTATCTGGATTTGATCCGCTGGGACCGCCCGGCGGGCTGGTTGCTGCTGCTCTGGCCTTCCCTGAGTGCGTTGTGGGTGGCGGCGGACGGCTTTCCCGGTTGGCATCTGTTGGCGGTGTTCGTGCTCGGCACCATCCTGATGCGCAGTGCGGGCTGCTGTGTCAATGACGTCGCCGACCGCGACTTCGACCGCCATGTCAAGCGCACCGCCCAGCGCCCGGTGACGACCGGCCGGGTGTCGGTGCGCGAGGCGATCTGGGTCGGGGTGGTATTGGCCTTGCTGGCCTTCGCGCTGGTGCTGACCACCAACCCGGTGGCCGTGCTGTGGTCGTTTGCCGCGCTCGCCGTGGCTTTGGTCTACCCCTATGCCAAGCGGTTTTTTGCCATGCCGCAGGCGGTGTTGGGCGTGGCCTTCAGTTTTGGCATCCCGATGGCCTTTGCCGCGGTGCGTGGCGAGGTGCCGGCCTTGGCGTGGTGGCTGCTGCTGGGCAACCTGTTCTGGGTGCTGGCCTACGACACCGAATACGCCATGGTGGATCGCGACGACGATCTGCGCATCGGCATGAAAACCTCGGCCATCACGCTGGGGCAGTACGATGTGGCGGTGGTGATGGTCTGTTACCTGATCTACCTGTCGATTTGGGTCCTGGCCCTCGCCCCATATGCGTTGAATGCTATGTTTTATATAGCAATTGCCGGCGCGCTGGCTCAGGTGGTCTGGCACTACACGCTGATCCGGGGGCGGGCGCGCGAGGGCTGCTTCAAGGCCTTCCGCATCAACCACTGGCTGGGCTTCACCGTTTTCGCCGGTATTGCGGTCGGCTTCGCGCTGAAATGAAAAAGCCGCCCGGCGGGCGGCTTGAGGAGGCGTGGCGCCGGTGCACGGACGCCACGGCCATCACTTCTGCTTCTTCGCTTTCTTGCTCTTCTTGGCTTTGGCCTTTTTCGGGCTGGCCTTGGCTTGGGATTGGACTTGTGCCGGCTGTGCTTGCGCGGCGGGCTGCGCCGGGGTGGCCGGTTGCGCCTGGGCGGCGGCCGGCGTGGCGATGGCCAGTGCGCCGGTCAGGGCGGCGGTGCTGAGGAGGGCTGTGAACAAAGTGCGCATGAAAACTCCTGTCGTGGTTGTATCTGGAGGCTTGGTCTCGGCCGCTGGCCAAGAACACGAGCTACTTTAACGCCAACGCCACCCGTTGCTTCAATCCCGACCAAATTCTTCGCCGAGCTCGCGCGCACGCCGTTCGGCTGCATGCAGCGCCTGACCGAACAGCGCCTTCACCTGGCTCTGGTCCATGCTGGTGATGGCCGCGTAGGTGGTTCCGCCCTTGGAGGTGACGCGCTGGCGCAGCACTTCCGGTGGCTCGCTCGAGGCCTTGGCCAGCGCGCTGGCGCCGCGGAAGGTTTCCACGGCCAGCTTGTAGGCTTGCTCGGCTGACAGGCCCATTTCGGTGCCCGCCTGCGTCATGGCTTCGAGGAAATAGAACACATAGGCCGGGCCAGAGCCGGACAGCGCCGTTACCGCATTCAGTTGTTCCTCGCGCTCCACCCA
>JAYRLJ010000460.1:0-2133 GCA_041905305.1 Hylemonella sp.
CAGCGGTGCTCGACGAACATGTCCCACTCTTCGAACGTGCCGTCGTCCAGCAGCACCTCCAGGCGCTCACGTGCGGTGAGCTTGCCCTTGGCATGCTGCGCAGCGATGCGCTTCTCGCCGCCGCCGAGGCGCGCCGCGGCGCGCTTCTTTTCCAGTTGTTCCAGGATGTCGTGCATGGTTCGTCCTTCTTGTCACTCGGTTGCTACACTTTCAATAGCTGATCACGCCCGTCCTTCAAAGGCGTGCAGCAGATTTCTTGCTGCAGTGGAGGCCGCCAGCCGGCCGCCAGCCACCTCGGCGCTAAGCCGGGGCAGCAGTTCGCGCACCTGCGCATGGCCACGGAAAGCCTGCTTCAGTCCGGCGTCGATGCGCTCCCACATCCAGGCCAGCGCCTGCTGCTCGCGCCGCGCCGCCAGCCGGCCGCTGGCAGTCTGCAGCGAGCGGAACTCCATCACCGCGGCCCAGAACCCGTCCACCCCCTGCCCCAGCAGCGCGCTGAGCTGAATCACCTTCGGGTGCCAGAGCTTGTCGTCATGATGCGCGTGCTCGGGGTTGCCATGCAAGCCCAGCAGCCGCAGGGACGACGTGATCTGCGCCTGCGCGCGCGTGGCCGCCGCTGCGTCGAGGTCGGCCTTGTTGATGACCACCAGATCGGCCAACTCCATCACGCCCTTCTTGATCGCCTGCAGGTCGTCGCCGGCATTCGGCAGTTGCAGCAGACAGAACATGTCGGTCATGTTGGCCACCGCCGTCTCACTCTGGCCCACCCCCACGGTCTCGACGATCACGATGTCATAGCCCGCGGCCTCGCACACCAGCATGGCCTCGCGCGTCTTCTCGGCCACGCCGCCCAGCGTGCCGCTGGAAGGACTAGGCCGGATGTAGGCTTTTTCATGCACGGAGAGCTTTTCCATGCGTGTCTTGTCACCGAGGATGGAGCCACCGGAGACGCTGGATGAGGGGTCCACCGCCAGCACCGCCACGCGATGGCCGTGCGCGATCAGGTACAGCCCCAACGCCTCGATGAAGGTGGACTTGCCTACCCCCGGAACGCCGCTGATGCCGAGGCGGAACGCGTGGCCCGTGTGTGGCAGCAAGGCAGTGAGCAACTCGTCGCCCTGGGCGCGATGGTCAGCCCGGGTGGACTCCAGCAACGTGATCGCCTTGGCCATGGCACGGCGCTGCTGGGCGGGGCTGCCCTGCAGGATGCCGTCCAGGAGAGGCGGATGCGCCACCGTCAGGCCTTGTTGGCAAGCTTGATCTGCTCCAGCACATCCTTGGCGCTGGCCGGGATCGGCGTGCCCGGGCCGTAGATGCCCTTGACGCCCGCTTCATAGAGGAAGTCGTAGTCCTGGCGCGGGATCACGCCACCGACGAAGACGATGATGTCGTCGGCGCCCTGCTTCTTCAGCTCGGCAATGATGGCCGGCACCAGGGTCTTGTGGCCGGCGGCCAGCGTGCTCACACCCACGGCGTGCACGTCGTTCTCGATCGCCTGGCGCGCGCACTCCTCGGGGGTCTGGAACAGCGGGCCCATGTCGACGTCGAAACCGAGGTCGGCATAGGCCGTGGCCACCACCTTGGCGCCGCGGTCGTGGCCGTCCTGGCCCAGCTTGGCGATCATCACGCGCGGGCGGCGGCCGTGGTCTTCAGCGAACTGGGCAATTTCACCCTTGAGTTTTTCCCAGCCTTCGGCCGAGTCATAGGCAGCTGCATACACACCGGTCACCTTTTGCGTATCGGCGCGATGGCGCCCGAAGACTTTTTCCAGCGCATCCGACACCTCGCCCACCGTGGCGCGCAGGCGGATGGCCTTGATGCTCAGATCCAGCAGGTTGCCCTGGCCGCTCTCGGCAGCGGTCGTCAGCGCATCGAGTGCGGCCTGCACTGCTTTGGCGTCGCGGCTGGCCTTGATGGCCTTCAGGCGCGCAATCTGGCCCTCGCGCACCTTGACGTTGTCCACCTCCAGGATGTCGATCGGGTCTTCCTTGGCTAATCTGTACTTGTTGACGCCGACGATCACGTCCTTGCCGCTGTCGATGCGGGCCTGCTTCTCGGCCGCCGCGGCCTCGATCTTGAGCTTGGCCCAACCACTGTCCACCGCCTTGGTCATGCCGCCCATGGCGTCGACCT
>JAYRLJ010000461.1:0-2129 GCA_041905305.1 Hylemonella sp.
CACGCCCAGGCGCAGCGCCTTGGGGAACTTGCCTTCCTTCATCAGGCTGTAGATGTGCGCGCGCTTGAAGCCGGTCTTGGCTTCGACCTCGGCGCGGCGCAGGATGCGGTGCTCGGTCGGTGCCGCCGTGGCGGTGGTCTGCGAAGACATGAGGGTCACTCCTTAACGCTCAGTGGCGCTGATTGGCGTGACTCGAATTAAGAACACCGCGTTGAAGAAAGACACCGCAAATGCGGTATCCGCGACCGCAGATACGGTCTGGCATCGCTCAGGAATTTGTGCTCTGCAGATTGCGCCGAGCCAGTGCGAACTTGGCCTGCAGCGTGCGCTCGGTGATGCCCATCGCGTTGCCGTGGTGCGCCACCATCGCGCTGATGATGGCTTCCTGCGTCAGGAAGCTGGAATACGGCATGCCGCTGGGCGACTTGCCCAGCAGTAGCGTCAGTAACCCGCCAACGATGTTCAGGTAGGTCGATTCGCTGCGCGGCCCAGGCGTGCTCGCACGCTCCGCGTCGGCCGTGTAGGCGGCGTGCGTCTTCAGCAGCGCCTCGTGCTCGGCGCGCAGCGTCTCGTGCACGCCCAAGTGTTCCGCCAGCCGCGCCTTGATCGCTTCCCGCTCGGCCATCAATGCGCCCACTGTGTCCAGGCTGATCGCCGGGTGAAGCGCACGCTCGATCTCATCGAACAGAAACGCCGGTTTCTCGCCGGGGTAGTAGTGCGCCATCCAGGCTTTCAGATCGACGTGCCGCACGGTCAGCGACGGGTCGTCCATCGTCAGGCCCTGCGTGTCCCGCGCCAAGCCGTCCTTGCCATACGGCAGCTCGCCGTGAGCCAGCGCATCGAAGATTCTTTCGGCGTTCAACCGCAGCATCGGCCAGCGCGGAAACTCCGTTGCCTCCGGCAGAGGCCGCTGTCCCAAGGTCGCCAGGATGCGCCGCTCGAAGCGCAGCAATCCGCTCCAGCGGATTGCCGCCTCGATCGGGCGGTAGTTGGTCTTGGCGCCATCGGCCAGGCTGCTCGACTTCGGCATATCACGCGCCTCCATTCGTCATCGCACCGAGTCCACACACACGCACCCGCCGTACAGGCGACGTGCGTGGCTGTCCAGAAATCTCCGGGCGAAACGAGCAAGTGGCGAAGCGGCGAAGACCGTGGCATCGACGATGCCGCCGGTTTCGTTGCGAGATGTGCGTCTTGCCGCGCATGGCGCCATCACTCACAATTCGCAAGCCGCGAAACATGCTGTCACCAGCATCATTCGCGGGCACCATGCCTGACCCGGATAACCAGGCCAAAGTCTTTGCAGGGGAAAAGGCCCAGTAAAGCGCGATCAGCTCAACACGCCAGAGCCGATGCGCATACGGCAAGCACTGTTGCGCCGCGCGTCTTCGCTGTGACGCGACGCGATGGGCATGCAAGTCTCATCGCAGGATGCCAACCGCAAGCGCGAGCAGCCTGAGTGCAGCACGCCCGTGCACCGCGTCAATGGAACCCCGCTATGACAAAACGGGTCTGGCACCTTGACCAAAATGGCATCGCCCCAACCCGCCTGAAGCAGCCTCATGCGAGCCGTTGCGTATCCAACGGCATATGGCCGACACGCTGAGCACGGTCGATGAAGTGGCGCAGCGGCTCCGACATCGCGCCCTCGGGATGTAGCAGGTAGGTCGTCAACGCCGCCGAGTCCTCGTCCAGCGGCCGGACGATCACGTCCGCCTGCCGGCATGCCACCGCGTGCGCCGCGGTGGAAAATCCCACGCCATAGCCGGCCGCCACCAGGGCCAGCATCAACGAGTGGGTCGTCACGTACTCGGCCACGACCGGCGGTGTCTCCACCAGGCGCAGCAGGCGCTCGCATTGCCGGCTGCACTCCTGACAAACCTGCGGGTGACACAGCACCAGCGGGTAGCCCACCACCTCGTCCAGCGGTACCCGCTTGTGCGCCAGCAAGGGGTGCCGCGCGGGTATGGCCACCACCAGTGGATCTTGCCACACCGGCCTGGCGACCACCCCGGCCGCCATCTCGCCGGCCATCGCAAAGGCCGCGTCGTACAGGTCGTTGCCCAGGCCGCCCACCACCTGCGACAGCGGCGCCTCGAACAGCCGGATGCCCACTTCCGGCGCCTCCT
>JAYRLJ010000462.1:0-2123 GCA_041905305.1 Hylemonella sp.
GCCAGGGCCTCACGGGGAAAGTGGATCACTTTATCTCCAAGTATCGGAGAAGCGATAATTTATCGAAACAAGGATAAAAGTCAATAGTGCTGACCGGGCTGCAGGTCATGCCGTTGCCGCCTCAGCGGCAGCTTCGGGCAGGCGGAGTTGGCCGGAGATCAGGCGCGGCAGCAGCGCGTCCCGAATCTGCGTGAGCGACTGCGCTTGCGCCTGGTTCGCGTGAATACGCGCCCAGATCGGCGCCACCGTCGCATCGAACGCCGCCTTCACTGCGGGCGGCGGATCCATGACCGGGTAGCTTGGGAAGTGCTTGAGTGCGATGCGATTGACCGTCGCGCCCTGGATCGTGTGCCGCTCCAACAAGCGCTGGAACGGCGCGGCGATGAACTGGTGAAAGAAGAAGTGGCCGTCGGCCGCGTTCGGCCGCGGCCGGATCAACGCCAGACGGCGGCCCAGGCAGCAACGCAGGCCCGGTGGCACGAGGGCGAAGAACCCGAGCGTGGCTTCGTAGCTGAACACGATGTCGCCGGCCGCCGGCAGCACGCGGCGCGTCCATTGCCCGAAGTCGCTCTCCGCGATGTGCCGTACCTCGCCGAAGTCCAGCCCGGTCCCGGTGAGGTTCTTGATGCCCAGGAAGACAGGCCCTTCCTCTGATTCCGGCGGGGTTGCGTGGGGTCCGTCGTAGATGCCGTCCACCACGTCACCGACGGGCGCGAACCGCCAGCCCTTCGGCAACAGACCTTGCGCCGACTCCTCGAACCCTTCCGGAAACAAGGCCGCCGTGGCTTCGTCCATACCGGCCGGGGCGAGGCCTTGGCTCTTGGCGCGAACGGGATCGAAGTCGATGAACCACGACTTGAACAGCGCCTGCGCGATGGCTTCGAGGGTGGCGTTGGTGTCGTGCAGGAGGGCGATGCGGTCGTCCAATGGCTGCAGCACATCTACGATGCGATGCTGCTCGGCAATCGCAGGCATACAAACGTGAAACGCCTTGGCCTCGGGGAAGTAGATGGTTTGGTGCGTTGTGCCGCTGGCGTAGCGAAGGAGAGCCTCTCTCTCGCTGAGCAACACGTACTTGAGGAAGCGATAGTCCAGTTGCGGAGAGCAAACCCAATTCACGAAGTCTTGGCTCGTCGCCATGTGCCGACCCATGACAACAACGTATCCGACAGACGCTGTCCGCGATAGGCATACCGTGTTAGGAGGCAGTACGCGGGCGGACGAGTTCTCAATACCCAGCGCGTTGGTGTACTGCTGCGTCTCAAAGATCTTCGTCCCATGATTGCCAGTAGCGTCACGTATGCCAATCCAAGGAATCGGCCCACCCCAGTACTCCGGATGCTTTCGGCTGGGGGTATGCCCAGTCTCCAACCGCGCCACGTCGGAAAGCAACGTCCACCGCCAGCCTGGCGGTGGGGTGGAGGCCGGCTTGCCAACAGAGAGGGCGTAGTCCCCAGGAATCACACCCTTCGACGCGGGACGGCCGCCGGTCTTGGTCACGCTTCCGCCGGAGACAAGCAAATCAAAAGTCATACCCAAGTCCACCCAGCCGCCGCCGAATCACCGCATCCAGCTCGGCCCCCTTTGCCATCTGCTCCCCCAGCTTCTCGGTCAGCGCCTGCATCTTGGCCTCGAAGCCCTCTCCATCGTCCTCGACAGCTTCCGCGCCCACGTAGCGCCCAGGCGTCAGCACATGCCCGTGCTCGGCAATCTCGGCGAGCTTCACGCTGCGGCAGTATCCCGGCGTGTCAGCGTACTCCCCCGCGCCCGCATCACCGCGCCATGCCGCCACCGTGCCGGCGATGCGCTCGATCACCTCGTCCTTCAGCTCGCACTGCACCCGGCTGATCATGGTCGCCAGCTTGCGCGCGTCGATGAACAGCACCTCGCCCCGGCGTTGCGGCCTGTCCTTCACCAGGAACCACAGGCAAGCCGGGATCTGCGTGTTGAAGAAGAGCTGTCCCGGCAGCGCGATCATCACTTCCACCACGTCGGCATCGACCATCGCCGCGCGGATCTGGCTCTATGCCGTTTCGTGTGGAACGCAACAGCACAACCTGCCACTGCCTTAGAGCGTTAGCGATACATTGCCTGCCACGGTCTTATCGCGTTAGCGATGCATG
>JAYRLJ010000463.1:0-2120 GCA_041905305.1 Hylemonella sp.
CCGACTTCCGTCCTGAACGTCCTCAAATGAACCAAGACCTGTCCATCATTCAACTCGTACTGCACGCAAGCTGGGTGGTGCAGCTGGTCATGCTGATCCTCGTCACCATGTCGATCGCCAGCTGGGCCGCCATCTTCCGCAAGCTGTTTTCGATCAAGCGCGTGAAGTCGCTCAACGACGTGTTCGAGCGCGACTTCTGGTCCGGCACCAGCCTGAACGACCTGTTTGCCGCTGCGGCGCAGAACGCGCGCGCCGCCGGCCCGATGGAGCGCATCTTCGCCAGCGGCATGCGCGAGTACCAGAAGCTGCGCGAGCGCCGCATCACCGATGCCGGCACCCTGCTCGACGGCGCGCGCCGCGCCATGCGCGCCAGCTTCCAGCGCGAGATGGACGCGGTGGAATCCAGCCTGTCCTTCCTGGCCTCGGTCGGCTCGGTCTCGCCCTACATTGGCCTCTTCGGCACCGTCTGGGGCATCATGCACGCCTTCACCGGCCTGGCTTCCATGCAGCAGGTCACCCTGGCCACCGTGGCGCCCGGCATTGCCGAAGCCCTGGTCGCCACCGCCATCGGCCTCTTTGCCGCCATTCCTGCCGTGATCGCCTACAACCGCTTTGCGCGCGAGATCGACCGCGTGTCCATCCACCTGGAGACCTTCATCGAGGAGTTCTCCAACATCCTGCAGCGCAACATCGGCTCCGGCGCCATGGCGTCGCCGGCCGGCCGCTAAGGAGCAAGGCATGCCTTCCGTCGCCAGCCGCGGCCGCGGCCGCCGCACCATCAACGAGATCAACATGGTGCCCTTCATCGACGTGATGCTGGTGCTGCTGATCATCTTCATGGTCACGGCACCGCTCATCACGCCCAGCGTGATCGACCTGCCCAGCGTCGGCAAGGCCGCCAAGCAGCCGGACAAGATCATCCAGATCGTCGTCAGCAAGAACGACACGCTGGAACTCAAGGTCGACGACAAGACCAGCTCCGTCACCCTGAAGGACCTGGCCGCCAGCGTGAAGCAGGCCCAGGGCGCACGTGACAGTGCTGCTGCCGCCGACTCCGCCGTGGTCATCAGCGCCGACAAGAGCGTCAAGTACGAAACCGTGGTCAAGGTCATGGACACGCTGCAACGCGCTGGCATCCAGCGCGTCGGCCTGTCGGTCCAGCTCGTCAACTGAGGTCGCTGCCCGCCCCATGCACGCTGCCGCCGATCGCTTCGAATTTGCGCCGCCGCCCCCACCAGGGATGCTGCGCGCCTTCGTGCTGGCGGTCCTGGCCCACCTGCTGCTGCTTGCCGCCCTGACCTGGGGCGTGAGCTGGAAGCGCAACCCGTCCACCCCGGCTGTGGAAGCCGAGCTCTGGGCTGCGGTGCCGCAACAGGCGGCCCCGAAACTGGTGGAAGCCCCGCCGGAACCCGAAACCAAGCCCGCCCCTCCGCCGCCCCCGAAAGCCGAGCCCGAAGTGTCGCAGGCCGACATTGCCCTGGCACGCGAAAAGGAACGCAAGCTGAAGGAAAAGCTGCTGCAGGAGCAGCGCGAAAAGGAACGGCTGGCGCAGCTCAAGCGTGAGCAGGAAAAACACGAGCAGGAGAAGCGCGAGAAACTGGAGCGCGAGAAGAAGCTGGCGGAAGAAAAGAAGAAGAAAGAGCTCGAAGCCCAGAAGAAGGACAAGCTCAAGGAGCAAGAGGCCGCCAAGCTGGCCGAAAAGCTGCGGCAGGAAAACCTCAAACGCATGGCGGGCCTCGCCGGCGCCAGCGGCGGCCCATCTTCCAGTGGCACCGCGCTCAAGTCCGCCGGCCCCTCGGCCAGCTACGCCGGCCGTATCATCGCGCGCATCAAGCCCAACATCGTCTACACCGACGACATCGTCGGCAACCCGGTAGCGGAGGTGGAGGTGCGCACCTCACCTGACGGCACCATCGTCGGCCGCAAGATCCTCAAGTCCAGCGGCGTCAAGGCTTGGGACGACGCCGTGATCAAAGCCATCGACAAGACCGAGGTACTGCCGCGCGACACCGATGGGCGGGTGCCGCCGGCACTGGTGATTTCGTTCCGGCCTCGGGACTGACTCGATTCATTTCTTTTGATTTGATGTGCCTGACCGGGCAACGGTGTCGGGATGTGCG
>JAYRLJ010000075.1:0-11433 GCA_041905305.1 Hylemonella sp.
TCGCCGGACAACGTGCAGGACGGGCTTTATGCGCATAACCTGCTGTCGGCCTTCCAGTCCACCGTGAACCACGGAAGCGTGCAGGTCATGCGCGACCAGATCGCACGCAAGGGCCTCGGCCTGCCGAAGCCGCGCAAATAAATTATTTGAAAGTTGAACGTGGACGTATTGCCCGACGAACAGGAAACGCTGATTCAGGAAACCGCGCGTGAATTCTTCGCTGCGGAATCGACGCCTGCGCTGGTGCGCGCAGCCGAAAAAGACCCGAGCCGGTATTCCGCTGCACTTTGGAAAAAGATCGCCGATCTTGGGTGGCTTGGCATCAGCCTTCCAGAAGATTGCGGCGGCCAGGGCCTGCCGCTGACCTATGCCGGTCTGCTGCTGGAAGAGGCCGGCCGTGCCATTGCCCCCGTGCCGCTGCACGGCACGCTGGTGGCCGCGCTGGTGCTGGCGCGTCATGGCTCGGCGGCGCAGCGTGCGCTGCTGCGTCAGGTGGTGCAGGGTGAGCTGATCCTGTCGTTCGCCGTACAAGGTCTGCAGGGAGCATGGTCACCCGCGGCCGAGGGGCTGACGGGCCGCGCCGAGGGCGAGTACGTGGTGCTCAACGGCAGCCGCACTTTTGTCGACGGTTTCCGGGAATCGGGCCACTGCCTGGTGCTCTACCAAGCCGAAGGAGACGGCGTGGCGGCAGCGCTGGTGGACACGACATCCGCCGGTATGCGCGGTACCGACTACGTCACCACGGCCAAGGATTCGCAGGCGCGCGTGGACTTCGACAACGTGCGTGTGCCGAAGTCCGCCCTGGTCGGTGAACCGGCCCGGGGTGCGGCCATCGCGCGCGACCTGTGCGACGACGCCGCGGCGCTGATGACCTCGCAACTGGCCGGGGCCACGCGCCGCGACATGGAATTCGCGGTCGAATACGCCGGGCAGCGTGAAGCATTCGGCCAGCCCATCGGAGCGTTCCAGGCAATCCAGCACCTGTGCGCGGACATGCTGATCGCGGTGGACGGCGCGCAGCTGTTGGTGCATGAAGCGCTGTGGCGGCTGGACCAGGGTCTGCCTGCCAGCATAGAGGTTTCGCAGGCCAAGGCCTTCGCCGGCGACAAATGCATTTTCGTGGCGCGCTCCGCGCAGCAGATTCACGGCGGCATCGGCTTCATGATGGAGTTCGACCTGCAGCTCTGGTACCGGCGCATCGTCGCCTGGAGCCTGCGTTGCGGCAGCGTGCGCGAGCATCGCCAGCAGGTGGCGGCCGCGCTTCTCGAGCAGCCCGGCAAGGTCCGGCTGGGCATGCCCCTTGTTCCCGCCTGAAAGGCCAAAATCGTGTACCCGACCCAATACCTCTACATCAGCGGGCAGTTCCTGGGAGGCGAGGGACGCAAGACGCAGGACATCTACAACCCGGCCACCGACGAAAAGATTGGCACCCTTCCGCATGCGCGCCCTGCCGACCTGGACGCGGCGCTCGAAGCCGCGCAAGCCGCCTTCGAATCGTGGCGCTGGTCGTCGCCGATGGACCGGTCCGCGGTGCTGCGCCGCGTGGGCGCGCTGATCCGCGAGCGCTGCGATGCCATCGCCACCGCGCTCACGCTCGACCAGGGCAAGCCGCTGAGAGAGGCGCGCGCCGAGGTCCTCAGTTGCGCCGAACACGCCGAGTGGCATGCGGAAGAATGCCGCCGCATCTACGGCCGCGTGATCCCGGCACGGCGCGACAACGTGCACCAGACGGTGGTTCGCCAGCCGGTCGGCGTCTGCGCCGCGTTCACGCCGTGGAATTTCCCGCTCAGCCAGGCCATCCGCAAGACGTCCGCCGCCCTGGGTGCGGGTTGCACCATGATCCTCAAAGGCCCGGAAGACTCACCGAGCGCGGTGCTCGCGCTCGCGCAGATATTCCACGACGCCGGCCTGCCGCCCGGCTGCCTCAACATCGTATGGGGTGTTCCGTCGGAAGTGTCCGAACACCTCATCCGCTCGCCGATCGTGCGCAAGATCAGCTTCACCGGCTCTGTGCCGGTGGGCAAACAGCTGGCCGCGATGGCCGGCCGCTACATGAAGCGCATGACCATGGAGCTCGGCGGCCACTCGCCCGTGCTGGTCTTCGACGACGCGGACATCGACCGCGCCGCGACGCAGTTGGCCCTGTACAAGTCGCGCAACGCCGGCCAGGTGTGTGTGGCGCCGAGCCGGTTCTATGTCCAGGAAAAAGCCTGCGACCGCTTCGTTAAAAAGTTCGCCGAGGTCTATTCGAACCAGCAGATCGGCGAAGGCCTGGCTGCGGGGACCACGATGGGGCCGCTGGCTCACGGACGACGCGTGGAGTCCATGGGCCAGTTCGTGGCCGATGCGCTGGCGCGTGGCGGCAAGGTGGTGTGTGGCGGCGAGAAGCTGCCGCGCGCCGGCCATTTCTTCCCGCCGACCGTGGTGACAGGCCTGCCGGACGACTCGCTGCTGATGACCGAAGAGCCGTTCGGACCGGTGGCGCCCATCGTGTCGTTCAGCACGCGCGAGGAGGGCGTGCGGCGCGCCAACAACCTGCCGTTCGGGCTCGCCTCCTATGTATTCACCGAATCGCTGTCTAATGCCACTTATGCTTCAGACCGCATCGAAGCGGGTATGGTCAACGTCAACCATTTCGGCATCGCGCTGGCCGAGACGCCGTTCGGCGGCGTGAAGGACAGCGGCCTGGGCCACGAAGGGGGCCAGGAAACCTTCGACGGTTATCTCGTGACGAAATTCATCTCGTCGATGTCGTCGCCTTACTAGAAAGTCGCATCCATGAATCCAGCCGGCCTTCCCCCATCCGTCGGCCGCGAACACATCCACACCCGGCGCGTCGTCAGCCAGGGCTACCTGCGCGCCGACGGGCTGTGGGACATCGAGGCAGGTATCGAGGACACCAAAACCTATTTCGCCCGCAACGGCGACGGCCGTGAACGGCAGCCGGGCGAACCGATCCACCACATGCTCGTACGGCTCACGCTGGACGATGCGTTGAAGGTGATCGATGCGGTGGCGGCCATGCCCAACACGCCGTTTGACGAAGCGGGCCCGCCGCCGATCCGGTTCGCGGCCTGATCGGTGCCACAGTGGGTCCTGGCTGGCGCAAGGCTATCGACGAAGCCATGGGCGGCACCCGCGGGTGCACCCATGTCCGTGAGCTGCTCGCGGCCATGGCCACGGTGGCCTACCAGACCATACCCAACTATCGCATCTACCAGCGCCGCCAGCGCGGCGAACCGCGTGTGGCAGGCGGCAAGCCGGGGCACCAGCTCGGCAAGTGCCTGGGCTGGGACACCGACGGCCCGGTGGTAGCGCGCATTGCGCCGGAGTTCATCGGTTACCAGCTGCCGCCCAGGCGCTGACCGCTATTCGACCTTGAGTTTCGCATCCCGGGCGGCAGCCTTCCAGTAAGCGATGTCGTCGCTGAGCAGGCTTTCAACTCTTGGCCCGTGCTCCGCGACCACGGGCTGCCCGACAACAAACCGCAGCGATCTGGCGGGAAATTCCTGTGCCCAGCACGTGGATGCCACGGCGAGCAGCCCGATGATAAGCAAGCGCAAGTGGCCGGTGTTCATTTCTTTGTATGCGTTTTCAGGTCAATCGCCGGTGATCTTGCCGGCCTTGATGATGGGGGTCCAGCCTTCGATGTCTTCCCGGATGCGCGCCGCGAACTGCTCGCCGGTGCTGCCCACGACGGGCATGCCCGCGGCATTGAGGTTTTTGGCCACTTCGGGGTCGCGCACTGCTTTCTGGAGCTCGCTGGTCAGGCGCGCGGCGATGGCAGGCGGCAGGTTGGCGGGGCCGAAAATACCGAGCCAGGAAGTCTTGGGCTCGAAGCCGGGCAGCGCTTCGCGATTGGTGGGCACGTCCGGCAGTTCCGAATAGCGGCGGTCGTCAATGACCGCCAGCATCTTGAGCTTGCCGGCCTTCACGTGTTGCAGCACGGTGGGGACCACGACATTGCCCACCTGGATCTGGCCGCCCAGCAGATCGTTCAGCGCGCCGCTGCCGCCCTTGTACGGCACGTGCACGATATTGATGTGGGAGAACTGGTTCAGCATCTCGCCGACCAGGTGCTGCGCCGTGCCCGCGCCCGAGGTGCCGTATGACAGCTTGCCCGGATTCTTGCGGGCGTACTCCACCAGCTCGCGCAGGTTGTTCACGGGCAAATCGGGCGTGACCACGATGGCCAACGGGTTGTTGGCGATGATGCTGAGCGGCGTGAAGTCCTTGATCGGGTCATACGGCACCTTGCGCGCGAGTGCGACAGGCAGGCTGTGTGTGGCGGGCACGGCAACGCCGATGGTGTAGCCGTCGGGCGCGGAACGCGCAAGCTGTTCGGAGCCCATGGTTCCGCTGGCACCCCCCTTGTTATCGACAATGACGGGCACGCCCATGCTGGTGCTCAGCTTCTGCGCAATCGTCCGGCCCAGGATGTCGGTGGACGCGCCCGGCGGAAACGGCACGATCAGGCGGATGGTCTTGCTGGGGTATTTGTCCTGCGCGAAGGCGGCGCCTGCCAGCGTGGCGCACGCGAGGAGCGTGAAAATCCGGCGTGAAGTAAACATGAAAAGTCTCCTGTCGTTAAAGGTCCAGCGTGCGGAAAACGGCGCCGCCCTGGTGGTGGTGAATGGTTCCGGCGTGTTCAAAATGCGCGGGCAGCAGCGTGGCGCCCGACGCGGCGCAGCGCGCGATGAGCTCACGGCGCGTCTGCTCGGCAAGCACCGCGTCGCCATCGGTCAAGCCGTACTGCGGATGCGCGACCTGCAGCGGGTGGTGAATCGTGTCGGCGGCGTAGATGAGCTGGTGTCCCCGGCTGCGCATCACCAGGTGCACATGGCCGGGGGTATGCCCGGGCGCCAGTTCAAGTGACAAGTGCGCATCCACATCACGCGACACGGTATGGTCGGCAGACACGGCGTCCAGCAGGCCAGCTTCGAGGATCGGCAGGACGCTGTCCTGGTAAGAGCCGTGATTAAGGGGGCGGGAAGCGTTCTGCGCGCCCTGGTCCTGCCAGTGTGCCAGCTCGATGTCCGAGACGAGGTAGCGCGCATTGGGAAACGTTGGCACCCAGCGGCCGTTTTCCAGCCGTGTGTTCCAGCCCACATGGTCCGCGTGCAGGTGGCTGCACAGCACGATGTCCACTTGCGCAGGTGTCACGCCCGCATCGGCCAGGCGCTGCAGATACGGAAACTCCGTCTGATGCCAGCGCGGCATGCCGGGCCGGTCCTTGTGGTTGCCATTGCAGGTGTCCACCAGGATGGTGCGGCCCGCATGACGGACCAGGAACGACTGGAAGCTGAGGTAGATGCGCTCGCTGCCGCGCTCGACCGACCAATCCGGCAGGGCATCGCGATGCGAATCGATGAATCCCTGCGGCAATGCCTTGAACAGGAAAGTCGGCGCATAGGCGACAGTCACTTCCGGTACCCGGTAGACCTCCAGGTTGCCGAGTTTCAGCAGCATCGGCGACATCGGGATCAGACCCTTGCAGTTTTCAGCGAGACCATCTTGGTGGTCGTGTAGGCGTCCAGGCTTTCGTGGCCGCCTTCACGGCCCATGCCGCTTTGCTTCACGCCGCCGAAGGGCATGTCGGCGGCAGGTCCGCCGAAATGGTTGATCGACATGATTCCGCACTCCATGGAGCGCCCCAGTCGCTCGGCGGCGTCCACCGAATTGGTGAAGGCGTAGCCGGCCAAGCCCACCGGCAGGCTGTTGGCGAGCGTGATGGCATCGTCGAGCGACGCCGCCGGTACACACAGGCCCAGCGGGCCGAAGGGCTCGACGCTCATGGCGCGCGCCGTGCGCGGAACGTCGGCCAGCACCGTGGGGGCGTAGAAAAAGCCGCGGTCGCCGATGCGCTTGCCGCCGCTGGCCACGCGGGCTCCGCAGGCGACCGCTTCTTCCACCAATTCCTCGATGGCGGCGAGGCGGCGGCCGTTGGCCATGGGCCCCATCTGCACGCCGCCGGCCATGCCGTCGCCCACCTTGAGCGCGCCGGCCGCCTCGGCGAAAGCCTTGACGAACGGTGCATAAATCGCCTCATGCACGATGAATCGAGTCGGCGACACGCAGATCTGCCCCGCCATGCGGAACTTGGCCGCACCTGCCAGGTGGCCGACCCGGACCGGATCGACGTCGTCGCAGACGATCACGGGCGCGTGGCCGCCGAGTTCCATGATCGCGGGCTTCATTTCCTTCGCGGCAAGCTGCGTGAGGTGCTTGCCCACGGCAATCGAGCCGGTGAAGGTGATCACGCGGATGACAGGCGAGGCGATCAGGTGCGCCGAGACCTGGGCCGGGTCGCCGAACACCAGGTTCAGCACCCCCGGCGGCAGGCCGGCATCGGCGAAACACTGGACATAGGCGCAGGCCGCGCCCGGTGTTTCTTCTGCTGCCTTGACGACGATCGAACAGCCGGCGGCAATGGCCCCGCTGATCTTGCGCGACGGCGAGCCGAGCGGCGCATTCCACGGCGTGAACGCCGCCACCGGGCCGATCGGCTGGCGCAGCACCATCTGCTGCAGGCCCGGCCCGGACGGGTTGATGCGCCCGTACAGGCGCAACGCCTCGGCGGCATCCCACTCCATGATGGTGCAGGCGCGGTCCACTTCGTAGCGCGAGTCGGCGATGGGTTTGCCGAGTTCGAGCGTGATGACCTGCGCGATGGTCTCCCGGCGCTCGCGCACCAGGGCAACCGCCTTGTGCATGAGCGCAGCGCGCGCTTCCGGCGGCGTGTCACGCCAGACCAGAAAGCCTTTTTGCGCTGCGTCCAGCGCGCGGTCCAGCTCGGCGACGCCCGCTAGCGGAACGCAGGCGAGCACCGCTTCGTTCGACGGGTTGCGCACCTGCGGGCCCGTGGGGTGGTCGTATTCCCACTTGCCGTCGATGAATAGCCCGATACGCGGGTAGACCGGTTGCGTCATGGTGAAGTTGTTCTTCCGTCGGTTGTCTCATCGGCCTTCGCAGACCATCTTTAATCGCTGTGCGAATTAAACATTCGCAAAACTTACTGCCGGATTATCTGTCCCGGTTTCGCGGCCCGTCAAGCTGGGTATTCCCACCTTGGCCGGTGTCAGGGATAATTCTCGAAAATTGCAAATTAGTAATTTGCTTAGCAAATTGAAATAAACCGGAGATGAGTCGATGAAAGTGCTGGTACCCGTCAAGCGCGTGGTGGACTACAACGTCAAGGTCCGGGTGAAATCGGACGGAAGCGGCGTGGACATCGCCAATGTGAAGATGAGCATGAACCCGTTTGACGAGATTGCCGTCGAAGAGGCGGTGCGCCTGAAAGAAAAGGGCGTGGTCACCGAAGTCATCGCCGTCTCCTGCGGCGTCACGCAATGCCAGGAAACCCTGCGCACCGCGATGGCCATCGGCGCTGACCGCGCCATCCTGGTGGAGACCACCGAAGAACTGCAACCGCTGGCCGTCGCCAAGCTGCTCAAGGCCCTGGTCGACAAGGAGCAACCCGGCCTCATCATTCTGGGCAAACAAGCCATCGACGACGACGCCAACCAGACCGGCCAGATGCTGGCGGCCCTGGCCGACCTGCCGCAGGCCACGTTTGCCAGCAAGGTCGAAGTCGAAGGCCAGAGCGTCAAGGTCACGCGCGAAGTCGACGGCGGCCTGGAAACGCTCTCCTTGAGCATCCCGGCCGTCATCACCACCGACCTGCGCCTGAACGAGCCGCGCTACGTGACGCTGCCCAACATCATGAAGGCCAAGAAAAAGCAGATGGACATCGTCAAGCCCGAGGACCTGGGCGTGGACGTCAAGCCGCGCCTGAAGACCCTGAAGGTGGTGGAGCCCCCGAAGCGCAGCGCCGGTATCAAGGTGCCCGACGTCGCCACGCTGGTGGCCAAACTCAAGAACGAAGCGAAGGTGATTTAAATGGCAGCGCTGGTTATTGCAGAACACGACAACGCCACCCTCAAGGGCGCAACGCTCAACACTGTCACGGCAGCGATTGCCTGCGGCGGCGAGGTGCACGTCCTCATTGCCGGCCACAACGCCGGTGAAGCAGCCAAGGCGGCGGCGGCCGTCGCCGGTGTCACCAAGGTCATCCATGCCGAAGGCGCGTACTTCGAGCACGGCCTGGCCGAGAACGTGGCAGCCCAGGTGCTGGCCATCGCCTCGAACTACAGCCACCTGCTGTTCCCGGCCACCGCCAGCGGCAAGAACATCGCCCCGCGCGTGGCCGCCAAGCTCGACGTGGCCCAGATCAGCGACATCACCAAGGTCGACAGCGCCGACACCTTCGAGCGGCCGATCTACGCCGGTAACGCCATCGCCACCGTGCAAAGCGCCGACGCGACCAAGGTCATCACCGTGCGCACGACGGGCTTCGACCCGGCGGCAGCCACCGGCGGCAGCGCATCCATCGAGACCCCCGCCGCTGCGGCCGACGCCGGCAAGTCCACCTTCGTCGGCTCCGAGATCGCCAAAAACGACCGCCCCGAGCTGACAGCCGCCAAGATCATCGTCTCCGGCGGACGGGCCCTGGGAAGTGCGGAGAAGTTCAACGAAGTGATGACGCCGCTGGCCGACAAGCTGGGCGCGGCCATGGGCGCCAGCCGCGCGGCTGTCGATGCGGGCTACGCACCCAACGACTGGCAGGTGGGGCAGACCGGCAAGATCGTGGCGCCTCAGCTGTACATCGCGGCCGGCATCTCAGGCGCCATCCAGCATCTGGCCGGCATGAAGGATTCCAAGGTGATCGTGGCGATCAACAAGGACGAAGAAGCCCCCATCTTCAGCGTCGCCGACTACGGCCTCGTGGCCGATCTGTTCACCGCCGTGCCGGAACTGGCGAAGGCGTTGTAACCGCTGCTGTCATTGCTGGCTTGACCACAATCTACAGGCAATGTGCAGCAGCCTCTCACTGGAACACGAGGCGCGCTCACCGGTCAAACACAAAATCGCTCGCCGCGTGCAGCGCCCATGCCCCATCGCCGCGCAACTCAAGCACATGGGTGTGGTGCTTCAGTACGGCGGGCCGGTGGGCGATGCTGATCACCGAAGCGCCACTGGCGCGCACCCGCTGGTAGAGCGCGGCTTCGTTGGCGCTGTCCAGCGCGCTGGTCGCCTCGTCCAATATCAGCAGGCGTGGATTGCGAACAAGCACGCGCGAGAACGCCAGGCGCTGCTGCTCACCGATGGACAGCACCTTGTCCCAGTCGCGCACGGCATCCAGGCCGCCTGCGCGCCGGGCCAGCTCGGGCAGTTGCACGTCCTGCAAGATCTGCAGCAGCGCCGCGTCATCCAGCGGTGTGCTGCTGGCGGGGTAAATCATCTGGCTGCGCAGGGTGCCGTTCTGCATGTAAGGGCGCTGCGGCAGGAAGAACAGGTCGGCCATGGGCGGGTGGTGCACGGTGCCTTCGCCCGCGTGCCACAGCCCGGCAATGGCGCGCAGCAGCGAACTCTTGCCGCACCCGCTGGGGCCGGTGATGAGCAGCGCGTCCCCGGAGTGCAGCTCCAGCGACAGGTCTTGCACCAGCAGCCGATCGAACTGCGGGGTGTACAGCGTCAGTTTTTCAAGGGCGAAGCGCCTGCCTTCGTGAGACCGGATCCGGGTGCCAGGCATTGTGCTGGGCTTGACGGTTGAATCGACCGCTGCGGAATCTGCCGCAGCGCGGGCAATACGCAAGCCCTGGGCACGGGCCAGCCGGCGAGCCCGGCGCTGCATGCGCCGCGCCTTCTTGGCTGCCGCCGCGGCCGCCGCCACCGCTTCGGGCTCCTGGGGCTCCGCGCGCCGGGGCGCGTCCAGCAGCGCCTGGGCCAGGGTGTCCAGCCGCCCGATGCCGGCGACGAAGCGGCTCAGGCTTTCAAAGTTGTCCACGATCAGCGAGATGGCCGCCAGCACCGCCGCAAACGCACCGGCCGCCTGAATCGCGCGGCCCACTTCCATGCCGCCGGACAGCACCTCGTCCGCAAGAATGACCGCGGGGATCACCACCGTCAACTGGCTGAACGCACGCTGGAACAGATTGAGCGAGCGCTGGCGCTTGATGAGCCGCGCGTAGTTGTTGAACACGTCCTGGAAGCTGCGGTCCAGCTGGGCGCGCTCCTGCGCCTCGCCGCGGTAGAACGCGATGGATTCGGCGTTCTCGCGCAGGCGCATCAGGCCGAAGCGGAAGTCTGCTTCCCGCCGCACCTGCCAGAAATTGAGCCGGATCAGCGGCGCGCCGAAAACCCACAGCGCCACCACGGTGCCCACCAGCGCATAGACAGCCAAAAAGCCCACCAGCAGATGCGAGATCGACCACAGCACGGCGCTGAACGCGACCAGCTGCATCAGCGCGCCCACAAAAATCAGGAGGAAGTGCGTGGAGCGACCGGTGAAGGTGTTGATGTCCTCGCTGATGCGCTGATCGGGGTTGTCGATCGCCCCCTGGCCATTCAGGGCGTAGTAGCGCCGCTCACTCAAATAGCCTTCCAGAAAACGGTGCGTGAGCCATCGCCGCCAGTGGTTGGCGAACGCGTCGCGCATGTAGTAGTAAAAGGCATACACCGGCACGGCAAAGCCCAGCACGAGCAGGCAGATGCGGACTGCGGACCAGAAGCGGTCACGGTCCTGGGCGGCAAGGGCTGAGGTCATCTCGCCCGTGCGGTCTACCAGCATCACGGCCAGCTGCGTTTCGCAAAGCATGAGCACGACCAGCATGCCCATGAGCGACCAGGCACCCCATTTGTTGTCCCCGAGCCAGTAGGGCCGCGCGACGTTGATGAACTGCCGCCACGCAGCGGTGGTCAGCGCAGGAGAGCGCGATGGCGCCTCGGAAACACCGGGTGCCGGTGGGTGCGCCGCCAAAGGTGACTGGGTGTTGGCGCCGACCGAAAACTGAGCCACTTATGAGGGTTGTGCCGACCCAAAATTGAGCCAGGTGTTCAACCTACTCTGCTGTTTTTTTGTGCAGCAGAGGACGAGGAGTGATCACCATGGACATGATTGGCAGGATCCGGCGTTTGCATGCCCGGAAGAACAAATCGGAGCGCGAGATCTCGCGCATGACGGGGCTGTCGCGCAACACGGTTGCGAAGTGGCTGCACGGCGAGGTGGATGGCCCGCCGAAGTACCGGCGCGGGGAGCAGCCGAACAAGCTCACTGCGTTCCACGAGGCGCTCAGGCAGGCGTTGAAGGCCGACGCCCGGCGGCCCAAGCGCGAGCGTCGCACGGCCAAGGCGCTGTACGCCGAGATCAGGGGCGCTGGCTACGACGGTGGCTACACGCGGGTGACCGACTTCATCCGGGCGTGGCGCCAGGGCGAAGGTCAATCTGCGAGCGCCAACGCCTTCGTGCCGCTGGCCTTCGAGCTCGGCGAAGCCTTCCAGTTCGACTGGAGCGAGGAAGGGCTGGTGGTGGGCGGAATCTACTACCGCATGCAGGTCTCGCACATGAAGCTATGCGCTTCGCGGGCCTTCTGG
>JAYRLJ010000076.1:0-11422 GCA_041905305.1 Hylemonella sp.
AGCGGCTGAGCGCCTTTTCCAGCTGGTCCTGCACCGTGCGCCCCGACGGCTGGCGTTGCCAGCCGTCGTAGGCCTGGCCGTTGTAGCTGACGCCTAAGGCGACCCTCACGGCTGGGTTGCGTCCATCTGTGTCGCCTTCAGGAGGGGCCGGCTCAGCCGAGTCGGCTCAGGGCTTCCTGGGCCTTGGCCTTCATGTCACCGGTGGCTTCGGCGATGATTTCCTCGATCAGGGCGCGTGCGCCGTCGGTGTCGCCAATGGCGCTGAATTCTTCGGCCAGCGCCAGCTTGGTGGCCAGCGGGTCGTCGGAGACCGGGGTCTGCTCTGTCGTCGGGCCGTCCAGGTCGAGCGACAGCGAGCCGAGGTCGAATTCGAGGGCGCCGCTGTCGGTCGGCTTGGGCTCGCTTTGGGCTGCCACGGCTTCGGCCTGCTCGGCGTCGGCTTCCAGGGCGGGCGCTTCGAAGTCGAGGCTGTTGTCTGCCGCCTGTGTCGATTCGGCCGGCAGATCGAAGTCCAGGTCCACCGAGGGTGGGGTGGTGGCGACCGGCTCAGCCGCTGGCGCAGCGGCGGGACGCGGTTCGTCATCCAGCGAGAAGTCCAGGTCCAGATCCAGGTCGACCGTGGGGGTGGACGGTGCGGGCTCCGCGACGGCTTCCGGCTCGGCAGCCGGGGTACTTGCAGAGGGCTCCTCGGCGGCCATCTGCGGCGCTGCGTCGCTGTTGGGCAGACCGCCGGGCTGGTACAGGGCATTGGCGGGATCGATGCCCAAGCCCAGTTCGCAGACGCGGTTCCATTCGGCACCATCACCCCCGGTCTGGCGGTGCACGCCGGTGGCAATGTTCTCGAAGGCGCGGACATCACGGCGCTTGGCGTAGATCTCCAGCAGCTTGAGCTGGATCGCCAGTCGATCCGGGTGGGCGCGCAGTGCTTCCTTGAGGATTTCTTCAGCTTGCAGATCACGACCATAGGCCAGGTAGACGTCGGCCTCGGCCACCGGATCCACGTCATCCGCCGCGTCGAGCTGGCTGGGCGAATAGACCATGGACGAACCTGTGGCACCGTCGTGGGTATCCACGCGCTGGCCGCCGCTGGCGCCGAAGAAGGAGTCCGGTTGCAGTTTGCTTTCCAGGAAGGAACTGTCCATCGGGGCCGCCTGTCGGCGCTGACGCACACGGTAGATGCCCAGGCCCGCCAGCAAGGCGATCAGGCCGGCGGCCGCTGCGGGCACCATCGGGTTGTCCAGAATTTCGTCCAGCAGGCTCGGCTCCTCCACCGGCATCGGTGTTGGGGCAGCCACCGGGGCGCGTTTGGCGGGGGCCGAGGCTGCCGCCACAGGGGCGGATGCCGCAGATTGGGGCGCAGAAGCGGCCGCAGCCGGCGCCTCGACCGCGGGCGCCGAAGCCGCTGCAGCAGGTTCCGGGGCCGCCTGCGGGGCGGAGGCTGCGGGTGCCGGCACCGAAGCCGCCGCACTCAGCTTGCTGAGTTCGGCGATGTTCTTGGACAGTTCTTCGGCACGGTTGGCCGCATCCTTGGCGCTGCGCTCCTGGGCGATCTTGTCTTCTTTGACCTTGCCTTGCACTGCTCCCTTGGACAGCGTCAGCTTGTCGGGCGCGGCCGGCGCAGCCTTCTTTTCCTCGACCTGTGCCTCGATCTTGCCGCTGGCACGTCGATCGGCGCCGGCCACCTGGCTGAGCGGCGCGCTGCCGGCCAGTTTGCGGCGGAATTCGTTGAAGTCCTTGCTCTGCGCAACGATGATCTGGCGCGCTTCGTTCACCGAGGTGGCCTGGGCTTCTTCGGTGCCTGGCAGCGTCACGACGGCGCCGCTGCGCAGTCGGTTGACGTTGCCATTGATGAAGGCGTCCGGGTTGGCGCGCAGCATGGCCACCAGCATCTGGTCCAGCGACACGCCGGGCAGGCGGTTGGCGATAGCTATCTTGCTCGCGCTGTCGCCAGATTTGACGTTGACCTGTTTGCCACCGGGGACCGGGGCCGCAGCTGGCTTTGCTACCGGTTCAGCCGCCGGTTGCGCCAAGGTTGTGCGGGTACGGGGCGTGGTCGGCGCACTTGTGGCCGGTGTGGTGGCCGCCGCTGGCGCAACCGGCGCGGTTCGTGCCGGGACAGGACTGCTGATCTGCGGTGCGGTCGGTGTGACCGCCTGCGGCTGGCGCAGGTTGGGCGGATCGAACAGCATCGTGTAGTCGCGCACGATGCGGCCGGACGACCAGCTGGCTTCCAGGATCAGGTCTACATAGGGGTCGCTGACGGGGCGGTCGCTGCTGATGCGCAGGAAGGAGCGGCCGTCCGGACGTTTTTGCAGCGAAATCTGCAGGCCGCCCATGACCGGGTTGTAGTCCACGCCGGCGGCCCGAAACGCTTCGGGCGAGGCGACGCTGGTCTTGAGAGAGTCGGCTTCGTCGGCAGTGATGTCGGGGATGTCGATTTCTGCCCGCAGCGGCTCACCCAGCGCCGACAGAACGGCGATGCGCCCCAGTGAGAGCGCCGAAGCATGGGTTCCCCACAGACCCAGCACAGCCGTGGCCGCAACGGCCAAGGCGGTTTTCTGCCAGCGATGTGACTTTGCAATCAATTTATTAGCCTCCGGTGTTCGGGCAAACGGCGATGCTTGGCGCGTTCTGCGGGCCAAGTGGGCGGTGCCCAAAACAGGAAAAGTACCTTAACATCAATATGTTAGCCTGACAAGCTAAGAAAGCGCTTAACCTTCTGGGCCGGCCGTTCGTCGGTCACTAAGAGTCCGGATGTTGTCAAACGACAACGGCTTGCAGGGTTAGCCGCAAGCCGTTGTCATCGCCGGACGGGGCGGGGATCAGGCCGCCAGCAGAATGCGCAGCATGCGGCGCAGCGGTTCGGCGGCGCCCCACAGCAGCTGGTCGCCGACGGTGAAGGCACCCAGGTAATCGTTGCCCATGGCCAGCTTGTGCAAACGGCCCACCGGCACCGTCAACGTGCCGGTCACGGCGGCCGGGGTCAGCTCGCGTTCGGTGATCTCACGTTGGTTAGGAACCACTTTCACCCAGTCGTTGGCGCCAGCCAAGATTGATTCGATCTCGTCCAGCGGCACGTCCTTCTTCAGCTTGACGGTCAGGCCCTGCGAGTGGCAACGCATGGCGCCGATGCGCACGCACAGGCCGTCGATCGGGATGCTGCCGGCGCTGCGGAAGGCCGGGTTGCCCAGGATCTTGTTGCACTCGGCACCGCCTTTCCACTCTTCCTTGCTCTGGCCGTGCTCGACCGGCACGTCGATCCACGGGATCAGGCTGCCGGCCAGGGCCGTGTTGCGGAAGTTCTTGGTCGGGAATGCGGCGTCGCGCATGGTGGCCGCCACCTTGCGGTCGATGTCCAGGATGGCGGACGCCGGGTCGGCCAGCTCGGCCTTGACGGCGTCGTGCAGGGCGCCCATCTGCTGCAGCAGCTCGCGCATGTTCTGTGCACCGGCGCCGGAGGCGGCCTGGTAGGTCATGGCGCTGACCCACTCGATCAGGCCGGCCTTGAACAGGCCACCCATGGCCATGAGCATCAGGCTCACGGTGCAGTTGCCGCCAATCCAGTTGCGGCCGCCCTTGGCCAGCGCGCTGTCGATGACGTTGCGGTTGACCGGGTCCAGGATGATGACGGCGTCATCGGCCATGCGCAGCGCCGAGGCGGCGTCGATCCAGTGGCCGTTCCAGCCAGCCGCGCGCAGCTTGGGGTACACCTCCTTGGTGTAGTCGCCGCCCTGGCAGGTCAGGATGATGTCGCACTTCTTCAGCTCGTCGATGCTGTTGGCGTCCTTGAGCGTGGTCTCGTTCTTGGCCATCGCCGGGGCCTTGCCGCCAGCGTTGGAGGTGGAGAAGAACACGGGTTCGATCAGGGCGAAGTCGCCTTCGGCCTGCATGCGGTCCATCAGGACCGAACCCACCATGCCGCGCCAGCCGACGAGACCTACGACATTGCCAACCTTGCTCATTTCAACGCCCTTTCAAAAATAAAACAGTGCCACGGGCCTGTCTGTCCGGCTCGTCTGGCCGGGAAGGGCGCACGACGAACCGGAGCCGGATCAGCCCTTAATGGTCGTGGTTTTGATGGTGGTTGCGCGCACGGCCACGCCTGCCTCGGCGGCAGAGGCGGTGTTCAGGGCGAACGGGCGGGCGGCAAACATGGCGTCATTGTAGCGGATGAGGCTCGGAGGGTGCCGGGTTTTCACGGATGGAACCGCGAGCAGGCTTTGCCCGGTGCCTTGCAACGGCATGGCGCAGACGCCAAGAAAAAAGGGCAGCCAAGTGGCTGCCCTTCGCAGGAGGCACTGGCCGAAGGACGATCAGCCCAGCGCCTTGACCACGGCATCGCCCATCTGCGCGGTGCCGACCTTGGTCGTGCCTTCACTCCAGATGTCGGGTGTGCGCAGGCCCTGGGCCAGCACCTTCTTGACGGCGGTTTCGATGCGGTCGGCGGCTTCGGCCTGGTTCAGGCTGAAGCGCAGCATCATGGCCGCCGACAGGATGGTGGCCAACGGGTTGGCGATGCCCTTGCCGGCGATGTCGGGTGCACTGCCATGGCTGGGCTCGTACAGGCCCTGGTTCTTGCTGTTCAGGCTGGCCGAGGGCAGCATGCCGATGGAGCCGGTCAGCATCGAGGCTTCGTCGGACAGGATGTCGCCGAACATGTTGCCGGTGACAACAACGTCAAAGGCCTTGGGTGCCTTAACCAGTTGCATGGCAGCGTTGTCGACGTACATGTGCTGCAGTTCCACGTCAGGATACTGCTGACCCACCTCGGTGACCACGTCCTTCCAGAACTGGAAGGTTTCCAGCACGTTGGCCTTGTCCACGCTGGTGACCTTCTTGTTGCGCTTGCGCGCGGCCTGAAAGGCCACATGCGCGATGCGCTCGATCTCCGGCTTGCTGTAGCGCATGGTGTCGAAGGCCTCCTCGGCACCCGGGAAGTGGCCGTCCACCGCGGTGCGGCGGCCGCGCGGCTGGCCGAAGTAGATGTCGCCGGTCAGCTCGCGGATGATCAGGATGTCCAGGCCAGCAATCAGCTCGGGTTTGAGGCTGGAAGCGCCCACCAGTTGTTCGTAGCAGATGGCCGGGCGGAAGTTGGCAAACAGACCAAGGTGCTTGCGCAGGCCGAGAATGGCCTGCTCGGGGCGCAGCGGGCGATCCAGCTTGTCGTACTTCCAGTCGCCGACGGCGCCGAACAGCACGGCATCGGCCGCCTTGGCCAGGTTCAGGGTCGACTCGGGCAGCGGGTGGCCGTGGGCTTCATAAGCGGCGCCACCGACCAAGGCGGACTCCATCTCGAACGGAAGGCCGAGCACGTTCAGGACCTTGACGGCCTCGGCCACGAGTTCGGTACCGATGCCGTCACCCGGCAGGACTGCAATTTTCATCTTGAATTACTACTGAATTGATAGCTGCTCACGCAATCGTGGTGTGGGCCAGCCAGGGTTTTTGTGCCAGACGTTGGGCTTCGAAGGCGGCGATCTTGTCCTTGTGGCGCAGCGTCAGGCCAATGTCGTCGAAGCCATTGAGCAGGCAGTACTTGCGGAAGGGCTGGACGTCGAACGGGATCTCCTCGCCCTGCGGCTTGACGATGACCTGACGCTCCAGGTCGATGGTCAGGCTGTAGCCCGGGAAAGCGGCACACGCGTCGAACAGCTGCGCCACCGTGGCTTCGGGCAACTGGATCGGCAACAGGCCGTTCTTGAAGCAGTTGTTGAAGAAGATGTCGGCAAAGCTCGGCGCAATGATGGCGCGAAAGCCATACTGATCGATAGCCCACGGCGCGTGCTCACGCGAGGAGCCACAGCCGAAGTTCTTACGTGCCAGCAGGATGGAGGCTCCGGCATAGCGCGGCTGGTTCAACACGAAGTCCGGGTTCGGCTTGCGCGAGGCCGGATCCTGGCCCGGGTAACCCACGTCCAGGTAGCGCCACTCGTCGAACAGGTTGGGCCCGAAGCCGGTCTTGCGGATCGACTTGAGGAACTGCTTGGGAATGATGGCGTCGGTGTCGACGTTCTCGCGGTCCATGGGGGCCACCAGGCCCTGGTGTACGGTAAAGATTTTCATTATTTTTTCGCCGCGCCTTCAATCTTCTCGCCGGCTTTCTGGATGTCCTGGCCCATGCCCTTGACGGTGTTGCAACCCACCAGCGCGAAGCTCAGGCACAGGCAGGCAAGCAGGGTGATTTTCTTCATCGTGAATCTCCTTGGCGATGGGGATCAGGCGAATTTACGGATGTCGACAAAGTGGCCATGCACGGCCGCGGCGGCCGCCATGGCGGGGCTGACCAGGTGGGTGCGGCCACCGGCGCCCTGACGGCCTTCGAAGTTGCGGTTGCTGGTGGAGGCGCAGCGCTCGCCCGGCTCCAGCCGGTCGGCGTTCATGGCCAGGCACATCGAACAGCCGGGCTCACGCCACTCGAAGCCGGCGGCCTTGAAGATCTCGTGCAGGCCTTCGCGTTCGGCCTGTTCCTTGACCAGGCCCGAGCCCGGCACGACCAGGGCCAGCTTGACGTTCTTGGCCACTTTCTGGCCCAGCTTTTTCACCACAGCGGCGGCTTCGCGCATGTCTTCGATGCGGCTGTTGGTGCAGGAGCCGATGAAGACCTTGTCGATGGCGATGTCGGCCAGCGGTTTGCCGGGCTCCAGTCCCATGTAGGTCAGGGCGCGTTCGATGGCGCCGCGCTTGTTGGCGTCTTTTTCCTTGTCCGGATCGGGCACCCGGCCGTCGATGCCCAGCACCATCTCGGGCGAGGTGCCCCAGGTGACTTGCGGCAGGATCTGGGTGGCATCGAGTTCGACCACGGCGTCGAACTTGGCATCCGGGTCGGAGTGCAGGGTCTTCCAGTAGGCGACGGCCTGGTCCCATTCGACGCCGGTGGGCGAGAGAAGGCGGCCCTTCACATACTCGATGGTCTTGTCGTCTACCGCTACCAGGCCGGCGCGCGCACCGGCCTCAATGGCCATGTTGCACACCGTCATGCGGCCTTCCATGCTCAGCGCGCGGATGGCGCTGCCGGCGAATTCGAGGGTGTAGCCGGTGCCGCCGGCGGTGCCTATCTTGCCGATGATGGCCAGCACGATGTCCTTGGCGGTCACGCCCTTGGCGATCTGGCCTTCCACCTTGATCAGCATGTTCTTGGCCTTCTTCGCCAGCAGGGTCTGCGTGGCCATCACGTGCTCGACCTCGCTGGTGCCGATGCCGTGCGCCAGTGCACCGAAGGCGCCATGGGTGGAGGTGTGGCTGTCACCGCAGACCACGGTCATGCCGGGCAGGGTGGCGCCGTTTTCCGGGCCGATGACGTGCACGATGCCCTGGCGCTTGGACAGGAAGGGGAAGAAGGCGGCGGCGCCGGTTTCCTTGATGTTGGCGTCCAGCGTGGTGATCTGTTCCTTGCTGATCGGGTCGGCGATGCCGTCGTAGCCGAGCTCCCAGCCGGTGGTGGGGGTGTTGTGGTCGGCGGTGGCGACGATGGAGCTGACGCGCCAGACCTTGCGGCCGGCCTGGCGCAGGCCTTCGAAGGCCTGCGGGCTGGTGACTTCATGCACCAGGTGGCGGTCGATGTAGAGGATGGCGGTGCCGTCTTCCTCGGTGTGGACGACGTGCTCGTCCCAGATCTTGTCGTAAAGGGTGCGTCCCATGGGCGTTCTTCCTAGGCAATCTGCCATTTTATGCGGACGCTGCCGACTCGGTGGTCAGTCGCCAATTTGCAGCTGCGGCGACAGCTCGCGCACACGGTGGTCGACGTAATAGCCACCGAATTCGGTGTAGCGCAGCAGGTGGCCGCCGCAGCTGCGGCAGCGCCAGACATCGCAACGGTTGTAGGGAAAGTACTTGAGCGCCACCGGGGCATCGGGCGAGTCGTAGCGCGTGCCGTGCGGGTGGTGTTCCTCGAACGTCGGCTCGTAGATCTCGGGGTCGCGCAGGGTGGCGACCTGTTGCATCTGGTCGGCGGGCCAGCGCTCTTCGGTGAGGCTGGTCCAGCCGGGGCAGCGCACCAGGCTGCAGGCGCACGGCTGGGGCGTGGGGGCGTTGTCCAGCAGCGCACGGAGTTCCGCGGCGCTCTGGAGCAGGGGGATGGCGGCGTTCGACATGACCAAGAAAAATGCCCGCCGACGTCACCGTACGGCGGGCATGCGGTTCAGCGCAGCTTAGCGCTTGGCCAGCGGCGGCACGTCACGGCGCGGCGAGCCGGTGAAGAGCTGGCGCGGACGGCCGATCTTGTACTCGGGGTCGCTGATCATCTCGTTGAGCTGGGCAATCCAGCCGACGGTACGGGCCAGGGCGAAGATGCCGGTGAACAGGTTCACCGGGATGCCAATGGCGCGCTGCACGATGCCGGAGTAGAAGTCCACGTTCGGGTAGAGCTTGCGCTGCACGAAGTAGTCGTCTTCCAGGGCGATCTTTTCCAGCGCCATGGCCAGCTTGAACAGCGGATCGTTCTCCAGGCCCAGTTCCTGCAGCACTTCCTTGCAGGTCTCCTGCATCAGCTTGGCACGCGGGTCGTAGTTCTTGTAGACGCGGTGGCCGAAGCCCATCAGGCGCACGCCGGAGTTCTTGTCCTTGACCTGCTCCATGAATTCACCAACCTTGGCAACGCCGCCGTTGGCCTGGATTTCTTCCAGCATGTTCAGGCAGGCCTCGTTGGCGCCGCCGTGGGCCGGACCCCACAGGCAGGCCACACCGGCGGCGATGGCCGCAAACGGGTTGGTGCCGGAGGAGCCGCACAGACGCACGGTCGAGGTGGACGCGTTCTGTTCGTGGTCGGCGTGCAGGATGAAAATGCGGTCCAGCGCACGCTCGAGCACCGGGTTCACCTTGTAGTCTTCGCACGGGGTGCCGAACATCATGCGCAGGAAATTGCCGGCATAGCTCAGGTCGTTGCGCGGGTACATGTAGGGCTGGCCCACACCGTACTTGTAGGCCATGGCGACCAGCGTCGGCATCTTGGCGATCAGGCGGATCGCGGCAATCTCGCGGTGCTCCGGGTTGTTGATGTCGGTGCTGTCGTGGTAGAAGGCCGACAGCGCACCCACCAGGCCGGTCAGCACGGCCATCGGGTGGGCGTCACGGCGGAAGCCGCGCAGGAAGAACTGCATCTGCTCGTTGACCATGGTGTGCATGGTCACGCGCTGGCTGAAGGCGGCCTTCTTGTCGGCGTTCGGCAGGTCACCGTACAGCAGCAGGTGGCAGGTTTCCAGGAAGTCGCACTGGGTGGCCAGCTGCTCGATCGGGTAGCCGCGGTACAGCAGCTCGCCCTTGTCGCCATCGATGTAGGTGATGGCCGACTGGCAGGAGGCGGTCGAGAGGAAGCCCGGGTCATAGGTGAACATGCCGGTCTGGCCGTACAGCTTGCGGATGTCGATCACGTCCGGGCCGATGTTGCCCTGGTAGACGGGCAGCTCGATGCTCGGGCTGCCGTTACTGAACGACAGGGTGGCTTTGTTGTCAGCTAGTTTCATTTTGGTAGGCCTTTCAGCAGGTTTCTCTCAACATCTTCAAAACTTCTCGCACATCCTCGCGATCCAGCTCGGGTGCGACCTCGGCCAGTGGCTTGCGGCCTAAGTGCAGGTCGAGCAGGTCGTTGTCGCTCAGGCTCATCAGGGCGGTGAGACCGTTCGACTGGCGCACAGTCAGCGTGGACTCGAACTCGCGGAAGAAGCGTTCGATGAAGAGGTCATTCTCCAGCAGGCCCCGGCGGCAGCGCCACTTGAGCTTGCTGAGAGACCTCTCGTCGATCAGTTCATTGTCCACGTACAACCCTGTGCCTGGCTTACACCGTGCGGGCAACCATCATTTCCTTGATCTTGCCGATGGCCTTGGTGGGGTTCAGACCCTTGGGGCAGACATCGACGCAGTTCATGATGGTGTGGCAGCGGAACAGGCGGTAGGGGTCTTCCAGGTTGTCCAGACGCTCGCCTGTGGCCTGGTCGCGGCTGTCGGCGAGGAAGCGGTAGGCCTGCAGCAGGCCGGCCGGGCCGACAAACTTGTCCGGGTTCCACCAGAAGCTCGGGCAACTGGTCGAGCAGCTGGCGCACAGGATGCACTCGTACAGGCCGTTGAGCTCTTCGCGCTCTTCGGGGCTCTGCAGGCGCTCGCGCTCCGGTGCCGGCGTCTCGTTGATCAGGTAGGGCTTGATGCTGTGGTACTGCTTGAAGAACTGCGTCATGTCGACGATCAGGTCACGTACCACCGGCAGGCCTGGCAGTGGCTTGAGGACGATGTCGCCCTTGAGCGTGTTCAGGTTGGTCAGACAGGCCAGACCGTTCTTGCCATTGATGTTCATGGCGTCCGAGCCGCAGACGCCTTCACGGCAGGAGCGACGGAACGACAGGGTGGGGTCCACGGCCTTGAGCTTGACCAAGGCGTCCAGCAGCATGCGCTCGGAACCGTCCAGCTCCAGCTGGATGGTCTGCATGTAGGGCTTGGCGTCCTTGTCCGGGTCGTAGCGGTAGATCTTGAAAGTGCGTTGGGCCATTTTTCGATTTCCTTGTGCGATACGTTCGGACAGGTCAGAAGGTGCGCGGCTTGGGCGGCACCGTCTCGGCGGTCAGGGGCTTCATGCGCACCGGCTTGTAGTCCAGGCGGTTGCCGTCCTTGTACCAGAGGGTGTGCTTCATCCACTCGGCGTCGTTGCGGCCCAGCGGGCAGGTCGGGTGGTTCACGTCGTGCTCGTAGTCGCGCACCAGGTGGGCACCACGGCACTCGGTACGGGCGGCAGCGCTTTCCATGGTGGCCTGGGCGGCTTCCATCAGGTTCTCAACTTCCAGCGCCTCGATGCGGGCCGTGTTGAATACCTTGGAGTTGTCCTTCAGGCCGATGTTGGCCACGCGCTCACGCAGGGCGGCAATCTTCTTCACGCCCTCGTTCATCACCTCCTGGCTGCGGAACACGCCGGCATGGGCCTGCATGATGGTGCGCATGTCGTTGGCGACGTCCTGCGCGTATTCGCCGGTCTGGTTGCTGTCCAGGCGCGCCAGGCGGGCCAGGGTGCGGTCGGCCGCATCCTTGGGCAGATCCTTGTGTTCCTGCTTGGGATTGACGTTGGCAATGATGTGGTTGCCGGCCGCCTTGCCGAACACCAGCAGGTCCAGCAGCGAGTTGGTACCCAGGCGGTTGGCGCCGTGCACCGAGACGCAGGAGCACTCGCCCACGGCGTAAAGGCCGTTGACCGGCTTGTCTTCGCCGCCCACACGCTCGACCACCTGGCCATGGATATTGGTCGGGATGCCGCCCATCTGGTAGTGGATGGTGGGCACGACCGGGATCGGTTCGCGCGTCACGTCGACGTTGGCGAAGTTCACGCCGATCTCGTACACCGAGGGCAGGCGCTTGTGGATGGTGTCGGCACCCAGGTGATCCAGCTTCATGTGGATGTAGTCCTTGTTGGGACCGCAGCCACGACCTTCCAGGATTTCCTGTCCCA
>JAYRLJ010000464.1:0-2088 GCA_041905305.1 Hylemonella sp.
ATCGAGCTGTAGATCTTCTGGCCGGCGCGGGTCATCGCCACGAATTCATCGGTGGGCGTGAGCTGTGCTTCCAGCGTGGTCAGCGTCTTGCCGTCGAGCTCGACCTCGCTGGTGCGCAGGGCGGTGACATCGCCCATGCAGCGGAAGCCCCACTCAGGGTTCATGCCGCGGATGTGCTCGATGAAGATGCGGGCGCCGTACTTGGCCGGGTCGTAGGTAGCGGCCATTTGCAGCAGATGTTCGCGCTGGATGGCGCGACCGTCGGTGGTGGCGCCTTCGGTAGCGACGCGGAAAAACTTCGACTTGAATGCCTTGCTGCCCATGGGTTGCCCTGTTCTGATAGGCCGCAGCGCGCGGCGGATGGCGTCGGCCTCGATGCTCGCGGTGGCGGTAGGGGACGGCAACGCGGTTGGGATGTAAGCAGCGCGCTTACATGGGCGGGCGGTGAGGCCGGCGACGGGCGCGCCACAGACTGCGCGTGTGGAAATGACCGCACCGCCGCAAACCGACCATCGACGCCATGCCAGGTTCCTGTACTGGATGGGCTGGCGCGTGGTGGACATCGCCAGTTACCTGGACTTGCCGCAGAGCACTGTGAACAGCTGGAAGTCCCGCGACGCGTGGGATGAGGCGCCCGCGATCACCCGGGTTGAATCCAGCCTGGAAGCGCGGATGGTGCAGCTGGTGGCCAAGGATGCCAAGACCGGCGGCGACATGAAGGAAATTGATTTGCTGGGGCGGCAGATCGAGCGGTTGGCGCGGGTGCGTCGGTACGAAGCGCCGGGCGGCCACGAGGGCGACTTGAACCCGAACATCGAGCGCCGCAACACACCCAACCGCAAAAAGCCGGTCCGCAACGAATTCAGCGAGGCCGCCATCACCCGGCTGAACGAGGTGTTCGAAGATCAGCTGTTCGGCTACCAGCGGCGATGGCGAGAGGCGGCACTGACCGCCCGCATCCGCAACATCCTGAAAAGCCGCCAGATCGGCGCAACCTACTACTTCGCCCGCGAGGCGTTGCTGGACGCGCTGACCACCGGGCGCAACCAGATTTTCCTGTCGGCCAGCAAGGCGCAGGCGCACGTCTTCAAGCAGTACATCCTCGCCTTCGCCCGCGAGGCCGAGGTGGAGCTAAAGGGCGACCCGATCGTGCTACCGAACGGCGCGACGCTGTACTTCCTCGGCACCAATGCGCGCACCGCGCAGAGCTACCACGGCAACCTGTACTTCGACGAATACTTCTGGGTGCACAAGTTCCAGGAGCTGCGCAAGGTCGCCAGCGGCATGGCCATCCACAAGCAGTGGCGGCAGACCTACTTCAGCACCCCGTCCAGCATCACCCATGACGCGCATCCGTTCTGGAATGGGGATCTGTTCAACCGTGGTCGCAAGAAGGAAGACCGAGTGCAGATCGATACCAGTCACCCGGCGCTGGTAGCAGGGCAGGCCTGCGCCGATGGCCAGTGGCGGCACATCGTGACGGTGGAAGACGCGGCGCGCGAGGGCTGCAACCTGTTCGACCTGAACCAGCTGCGGCTGGAATACAGCGCCGACGAATGGGCGAACCTGCTGATGTGCCAGTTCATCGACGATACCCAGTCGGTGTTCCCGCTGGCCGAGATTCAATCCCGTTGCTTCGTGGACAGCTGGGAGGCGTGGGACGATTTCAAGCCGTTCGCGCAGCGGCCGTTCGGGCATCGAGAGGTGTGGATTGGCTATGACCCCGCAGAAACCGGCGACACCGCCGGGCTGGTGGTGGTGGCGCCGCCAGCGGCGCCGGGCGGCAAGTTCCGGGGACTGGAAAAGAAACAGTGGCGGGGCATGGACTTCGCCGAGCAGGCCGAGCACATCCGCCAGTTGTGCAGCCGCTACCACGTCACCTACATCGGCATCGACACCGGCAGCGTGGGCGCGGGCGTGTACCAGCTGGTCAGGCAATTCTTCCCGGCAGTCGAGGCGATTTCCTACACGCTGGACGTGAAAACCCGGATGGTGCTGAAGGCCAAGGATGTGATCAGCCATGGCCGGTTGGAGTTCGATGCCGGCTGGACCGACCTTACCCACGCGCTGATCAGCATCCGCAAGACC
>JAYRLJ010000465.1:0-2075 GCA_041905305.1 Hylemonella sp.
TCTACCGCGTGCTGACCCAGTTCGAGCAGGCCGGCATCCTGACGCGCAGCAACTTCGAAGGTGGCAAGGCAGTCTATGAACTCAATGAAGGGCAGCACCACGACCACCTGGTGTGCCTGGACTGCGGCAAGGTGGAAGAGTTCTACGATGCCGAGATCGAGAACCGTCAGAACGCCGTCGCCAAGTCCAAGGGCTTCGCCATCGCCGACCATGCATTGAGCCTGTACGCCCACTGCACCAAGGACAAGTGCCCGAGCCGGGTAAAGTAATCCGAACAGGAGACTGCCGCTTCAGGCGGCAAGCTGCGCCGGCTTGGCGCCATGCGCAGCGGACGTGCCCTCAGCTGGCCTCGCCCATGGCTTTGCGATGGCGCTCGACGAACTCTTCGTAGGTATCGATGCCACGCAGCTGCAGGATGGTGTTGCGCACCGCCGCCTCGACCAGCACCGCCAGGTTGCGGCCAGCCACCACCTGGATGACCACCTTGCGCACCGGAATGTCCAGCACGTCCTGCGTCAACGGCTCGTAGGGAATACGCTCGTAATCGCGCTCCATGGTCTCGCGCCGCACCAGGTGGACGATCAGCTTGAGGCGCATCTTGCGCCGCACCGCCGTCTCACCGAAGATGGCCTTGATATCGAGCAGGCCGATGCCGCGCACTTCCAGCAGGTTGCGCAGCAACTCGGGGCAGCGCCCCTCGATGGTGGCCTGGTTGATGCGGTAAAGATCGACGGCATCGTCGGCCACCAGGCCATGGCCGCGCGAGATCAGCTCGAGCCCGAGTTCACTCTTGCCCAGCCCGGACTCGCCGGTGATCAGCACGCCCAGGCCCAGGATGTCCATCAGCACGCCATGCATCGAGGTGCGGTCGGCAAAGTGCTTGGACAGGTAACTGCGCAGGACGTCGATCACATAGGCCGAAGAGTCCGGCGTCGCGAACATCGGGATCTGCGCCTGCTCGCACATGGCGATCAGCGCCGGTGGCGCGGACTGGCCATCGGCCAGTACCAGCACCGGCGGCTCCAGCGTCATGATGCGGGAGATGCGCCGCTCGCAGTCGTCCGGCGTGGCGTTGGTGAGGTAGGCGACCTCGCGCTCGCCGATGACCTGCACCCGGTAGGGATGGATGTAATTGAGGTGGCCCACCAGGTCGGCGCCGGAACGCGCGGCGCGCACCGCCACCTCATCGAAGCGGCGCTCGGAGGCTCCCAGGCCGGCAACCCACTCCCATTTCAGGCGGCTGCGAAACTCCTCGAACAGGACCTCGGCGCTGACAACGGTCGGTCTCACGTCGCTCGTTCCGCCTCAGGTGGCCATCTGGGCCGATTGCCAACCGGCGATCAGGCCGTGCAGGGCCTCGGCGCTGTCACTGGCATTGAGCTGGGCGCGCAGGGCCGTGTCGCTGAGCAACTCGGCAATCTCGGACAGGATTTCCAGATGCTTCTGGGTTGCCGCCTCAGGCACCAGCAGGAAGATCAGCAGGCTCACCGGCTGCTCGTCCGGCGCATCGAAGCCGATCGGCTGCGCCAGTTGCAGCACCGCGGCCATCGGCGCCTTCAGGCCCTTGATACGGCCATGCGGAATGGCCACGCCGTGGCCCAGGCCGGTAGAACCCAGTCGCTCACGCGCGAACAGGCTGTCGGTCACGAGGGCACGGCTGAGGCCATGCAGGTTCTCGAACAGCAGCCCGACTTCCTCGAAGGCTCTCTTCTTGCTGGTGGCATCGACGTGCACCAGCACTTGCGAGACGGGCAGAATGGACGCGAGACGGTTCATGATGTGCGAAGCGCAAATTATGCACACAAAAAAGCCGCGGGGATACCGCGGCTTTTGGGCTGAAGGCCAGCGCTGACTTACATCAGGCGCTTGGCCGCTTCATGGTGATGGTCCTGCAGACGATCCTTGTGACGCACCACCTGTCGGTCGAGCTTGTCGACCAGCTCATCCACCGCAGCGTACAGGTCCTCGTGGGAACTCTCGGCAAACAGGTCGCTGCCCTTGACATGGATATTGCATTCGGCGCGCTGTCGTTTCTCTTTCTCCTTCTGTTTCTCGACTGTGAGTAGCACCTTGAC
>JAYRLJ010000466.1:0-2068 GCA_041905305.1 Hylemonella sp.
TCAAGGTGATCAGCCTGGAGAACGCCTCGCAAAAGCAGATGTTCGACGCCACCCGCGAGTTCGGCGACCAACTGAAGGACGGTGTCGGTCTTTTCTACTACGCCGGACATGGCGTGCAGGTCAAAGGCCGCAACTTCCTTGTGCCGGTGGATGCCCACATTGAGCGCGAGGACGAGGTGGCCTACAAGGCCTTCGACATCGGCCAGGTGCTCGAAAAGATGGAAAGCGCGAAGAACCCGCTCAACATCGTCATCCTGGATGCGTGCCGCAACAACCCGTTCACCCGCGGCGCCCGCTCCGGTGCCAGTGGCTTGGCCCAGATGGATGCGCCCACCGGCTCCATCATTGCCTTTGCCACCGCGCCCGGCGCCGAGGCTGCCGACGGCGCCGGCAACAACGGGCTCTACACCAGCCACCTGCTGCGCAACATCAACACGCCAGGCCTCAAGGTCGAGGACGTGTTCAAGCGCACCCGTGTAGCAGTGCGCCAGGCCTCGAACGGCCGCCAGATCCCCTGGGAAAGCACGTCGCTGGAAGGCGACTTCTTCTTCAGTGGCAATGCAGGTGCCAGCACCGCCAGCGCCGCCCTGCCAGCCGATCTGGACCAGGAGATGTGGCAACTGGTGGCCGAATCCGGCAAGCCCTCGGCCTACCGCGCCTACCTGGAACGCTTTCCGAATGGCCGCTATGCCGAGCAGGCGCGCGTGCAGGCCGCCCAGCCGGTGGCGGCAGCAGCACCGGCCGGCACCGGCGCAGCAGCGACGGCGGCACTGGGACGGCAGAACGTCGCCCGCTCGAGTGGCGGCTTTTCGTTTTCGGAAGAAGAAGCCAAGATGGACCGCGCCACGGCTGCCGGGCGTGAAGTGGCCTTCGAGCGCACGCTTGCCGCGCTGGACTGCGCGCCAGCGCGGCGGCAAGCACGCGTCCAACTCAAGCTGAGCGAGTCCGGAGGCGGGCAGTTCGGTGTGGCGCTGGCCCAGCGGCTGCGCCAGGCCGGAATGAAGGTCGGCCAAGCGGGGGGCTATGTGGTCCAGGGCACGGTCAGCAGTACGGCGAACCGTCACCATCTGCTGCGCGTCAACGAGGTGTCCGTCAACGCCGCCCTGAGCCTGATCAGCGCGAGCGGTCAGGAAGTGGCGAGCGCGATGGGGCGTGAGGAGTCTTACGCCGGCGCCGATGTCAGCAACGCTTTCCTGGAACTCGTGCAGGCCCAGGCGACTGACATGGCCAGCCAGCTGATCACCCAGCTGTGCCGGCCCTCCTGAGCACTTACTCGCCGAGGTAGGCGGCGCGCACCTTGGGGTCGGCCAGCAGCTCGGCCCCAGGGCCGGTCATCGTGACCAGGCCCGACTCCATCACATAACCGCGATTGGCCAGCTGCAGCGCGCGGCTGGCGTTTTGCTCGACCAGCAGCACGGTCACGCCCTGGCCGTGGATCTCGTTCACGACCTCGAAGATCTTGTCGACCATGATGGGCGACAGGCCCATCGAGGGCTCGTCCAGCAGCAGCACCTTGGGGCGGGCCATCAACGCGCGGCCCATGGCCAGCATCTGCTGCTCGCCACCGGACATGGTGCCAGCCAGCTGGTCGCGACGCTCTTTCAAACGCGGGAAAAAGGTGAACACCCGCTCCATGTCGGAGTCGATGCCCGCCTTGTCACTGCGCGTGTAGGCGCCCATCTGCAGGTTCTCGACGATGGTCATGCGTGTGAAGGTGCCACGCCCTTCCGGCACCATCACGAGGCCCTGCTTGGCCAGATCCCAGGCGCCCTGGCCCTTGATGGACTTCCCCAGATACAGCACGTCACCATCGGCCACCGGCTGCAAGCCGGTGACCGCCTTGAGCGTGGTGGTCTTGCCGGCGCCGTTGGCGCCGATCAGGCTGACCAGCTCGCCCGCACGGACTTCGAAATTCACGCCCTTGACGGCCTGGATGCCGCCGTAGGCCACCTTCAGGTTCGAGACCTGCAACAACACATCTGCCATGGACGCTTCCTCAGTGGGTGGCGGCGGGTGCCTGCGCATGGCCGGCACCCAGATAGGCCTCGATGACCTTTTCGTTGCTCTG
>JAYRLJ010000467.1:0-2056 GCA_041905305.1 Hylemonella sp.
CAGCCCGCCGCGCAGGATGCCCGTGGGACGGTGCTCAACCTCAGCCGCAACGTCGGCAAGGAGGTGGCTTTGTCGGCCGGGCTGGACCATGCCGAGGCCGATGTCGTCGTGGTGATGGATGCGGATCTGCAGCATCCACCCGAAAGCATCCCCGTTATGCTCGAGGAATGGGGCGGCGGCGCCGAGGTGGTGCTGATGCGTCGGACCAACCGGGAAGAGGAGGGGTGGCTGAAGAAGACGACCGCCAAACTCTTCTACCGCTTCCTGCGCAGGATCAGCGAACTCGAGATTCCCGAGAACATCGGCGACTTCCGTCTCATGAGCCGGCAGGTGGTCCTCGCCGTGCGGTCATTTCCGGAGCGGACCCGGTTCATGAAGGGTCTCATGGCCTGGCCCGGCTACCGACACTCTGTCCTTGAGTATTACCATGACCTGCGCCATGCCGGCCGCACCAAGTGGAACTACTGGCGCCTATGGAACCTTGCCCTGGAAGGGATCACTTCATTCAGCACGGTGCCGTTGAAGGCATCCACGTACATCGGGTTTGCCACGGCTGCCACGGCATTTGTCTATGCCGCTGTGATCCTCGCTCGTACCATCCTGTGGGGTGATCAGGTAAGGGGCTTCCCGACGCTGATCGTCGTCATCCTCTTTTTGGGCGGCATGCAATTGATGGTGCTGGGCATCATCGGCGAATACATTGCACGCATGTTTGTCGAAGTCAAACGCCGCCCGCTGTACTTGCTGGATGGCGCTTATCGCCGCTCGCCCGACGGCGGGGGTGTGGTGGACGTCGCGGCGGAGCTACCCCGGGCACGGCTGGTGCCATGACCGATGTCGGGGCGCGCTGGAGCCGCCGGCTGGCCGCGCTGTTGCTCGTTGTCCTTTGCATCCGGCTGGTGAGTCTGGGGCTCTACCCGCTGATGGACACGACCGAGCCTCGATATGCCGAAATCGCGCGCAAGATGCTCGCCAGCGGCGATTGGGTGACTCCTTGGTTCGACCATGGTGTTCCGTTCTGGGGCAAGCCGCCGATGTCGTTCTGGGCCAGTGCAGCCAGCATGGCGTTGCTCGGCGTAAATGAAATCGGCGCCCGATTGGCGCCTTTCATAGCGACTGTGCTGACCGTGGCACTGCTGTGGGCATGGCCTCGTCGGCAGACCGACGCGGCGGAAATACCCTGGGCGGCCGGCGTCGTTCTTGCCTCCAGCCTGCTGGGATTCGTGTCCGCAGGTGCCGTGATGACGGACATGTTCATGGTGCTCGGGACCACGCTATGCATGGTCGGGTTCCGGCGGGCCATGGTCGACCAGAAGCCCGGTATCTGGCCATGGCTTTTTTTCATCGGCCTGGCAATCGGTCTGCTCGCGAAAGGACCTGTCGCGACGGTCTTGACCATGCTGGCCCTGGGATTGTGGGTGCTCTGGAACCGCTCATGGGGCGCTGCGTGGCGACGGCTGCCATGGTTCAGGGGCCTGCTCGTGACGCTCGTGGTCGTCACGCCTTGGTATCTCCTGGCCGAGTACCGCACGCCTGGCTTTCTTCGTTATTTCATCATCGGTGAACATGTCCAGCGGTTTTTGGTCAGTGGCTGGAATGGGGACCTGTACGGTCACCCCCATTCCGAGGTGCGCGGCACCATTTGGTGGTACGCCCTGGCAGGCTACATGCCATGGACGGTGGTGGCACTGGTTGCCGCCGTATTGGCGGCACGGCGAGGACCCGCAATGGCCGGCGCGTTCGAACCCGGTGAGTGTTCCTACTTGATGTCCTGGCTGCTGGCGGGCGCATGCTTTTTTACCGCATCGCACAACGTCCTGCCGCCATACGTGCTGCCGGGATTGCCGGCCTTTGCCTTGCTGACCGCATTGCTGATGCGCCATTGCGCCGTGGCATTCGCGTGGATTCGCCATGCGTATTGGAGCGCCCTGATCGTCCCTAGCGTTGTCGTCGTCCTGCTGTTGGCAGCCCCGCAAGCGCTGGAACAGCGGTCACAACGGGAACTGTTGCGCCATTGGCCTGAAGGAGAAGCCCTGGCCTATATAGGCCCGAGGCC
>JAYRLJ010000468.1:0-2053 GCA_041905305.1 Hylemonella sp.
TCGCGGTCGCCACGGAACTCTGGCAGGGAGATGTCGTAGTCGCGCCGGATCGTGAGCTTCGGGAACTCGATCAGCACCAACGCACGCACGCGCTCGCAGACCTCGTGGATGTTGACATCACCCACCACCTGGGCCTGGCGATGCGGCGCCAGCAGCCGGTCCACCAGCACCTGCAGACGGTCGGCCTCATGCACGATGACCTGGGTGTACTCCAGCAGTTCGGATTCCTGGCCCAGCTCCAGCGCCAGCAGTTGCGCCGCACCGCGCAGGCCGCCGAGCGGGTTCTTGATCTCGTGCGCGAGGTTGCGGATCAAGTCCTTGCTGCTGCGCACCTGGTCCAGGTTGCGCTCTTCGCGCTCATGGCGCGCCTGCTGGGTGGCCTCGATCATCTCGACCACCAGATGCTGCGGGTCGTCGGTCTGCGAGACCAGCACCAGCACGTCCAGCAGCTCCTCGTGCGGCGCGCGGCGCAGCTGGGCTTCGAAGCGGGCGGTGGCGAAACGGTTGCCCTGCACCGCGGCCAGCGTTTCGCGCAGCCGCCCGTCGTCGGCAAACCACTCGAACAGGGTGCGCTGCTGGGCGGCGCGGCGTGACAGGCGCAGCTGGTCTTCAAACGCGGCGTTGGCGAAGCGCACCTGGCCGTCGGGCCGCACCACCGCGATCAGGGTGGCCAGTTGGTCGAAGGCCGCGTAGTCGGTCAAGTTCTTGGGGTCAGGGCAGCTTGGCCAGTTCGCGCTTCAGGGCCTCAATATCGACCTCTTGCCGCGCGATCGCGGCGCGCATGTCCGTGACCTTTTGCTGATAGATGGCGAAGTTGCGCTCGGTGCGCTCGGGCTGGCCGTCGTTGAAGTCCTTCTTCAACTGCTCCAACTTGGCCGTGGCTTCGCGCAGCTCGGCTTCCAGCACCTTGCGGCGCTCGCTGTCGCGCGCCTTCTGGGTGTCGTCGGCCACACGCTCACGCTTGTCGGTCGCGCCGCCACCCGCGGTCGGCGCGGGCGCCTTGGGCTTGACCGGCGAGACCACCGTGATCGGTGCGCCCTCGATCGAACGGCAGCCCTTTTCCTGCGCCTCGCGCGGCGAGAGCTGGTCGGTGTAGAGCACCGGCGGCCCCGGGCAGCGGTACACGACCGCTTGGGCCTGGGCGGTGGCAAGGAGCATCAGCAGGGTGGGCAGCAGCTTCATGCGCGCGATTGTCAAGAAAAAAGGGGAGGACATCCGCCCTCCCCTTCACACCTCAGCCCTCCTGGGCTTACAGCGCGTAGTACATGTCGTATTCGACCGGGTGCGTGGCCATGCGGAAGCGGGTCACCTCTTGCATCTTCAGGTCGATATAGGCATCGATGAAGGCATCGGTGAACACGCCGCCCTTGGTCAGGAAGGCACGGTCCTTGTCCAGGTATTCCAGGGCCTGATCCAGGCTGTGGCAGACGGTCGGGATCTTCGCGTCTTCTTCCGGCGGCAGGTGGTACAGGTCCTTGGTGGCGGCCTCGCCCGGGTGGATCTTGTTTTCCACGCCGTCCAGGCCGGCCATCAGCAGCGCGGCGAAGCACAGGTAGGGGTTGGCGCTGGGGTCCGGGAAGCGGGCCTCGACGCGACGGCCCTTGGGGTTGGCCACGTAGGGGATGCGGATCGAAGCCGAGCGGTTCTTGGCCGAATAGGCCAGCTTCACCGGGGCTTCGAAGCCAGGCACCAGGCGCTTGTAGCTGTTGGTGCCGGGGTTGGTGATGGCGTTCAGCGCACGGGCGTGCTTGATGATGCCGCCGATGTAGTACAGGGCGAAATCGCTCAGGCCGGCATAGCCTTCACCGGCGAACAGGTTCTTGCCATCCTTCCACACGGACTGGTGCACGTGCATGCCGCTGCCGTTGTCGCCGACGATGGGCTTGGGCATGAAGGTCGCCGTCTTGCCATAAGCGTGGGCGACGTTCTGGATCACGTACTTCTGCAGCTGGGTCCAGTCGGCGCGCTGCACCAGCGAGCTGAACTTGGTGCCGATTTCCATCTGGCCGGCGTTGGCCACCTCGTGGTGGTGCACCTCGACCGGAATGCCCAG
>JAYRLJ010000469.1:0-2043 GCA_041905305.1 Hylemonella sp.
CATTGATGATGGCCAGCAGGCTCTCCCCGGCCGAGGCCATCAAGCCCACGTACTTGCGCTGCAACTCGTTGAGCGGCGTGTCTTTCAACAGCCCGTTCATGCCGAGCACCGCATTGAGCGGCGTGCGGATTTCGTGGCTCATGGCGGCCAGGAACTGGGACTTGATCCGGGCGGCCGATTCCGCCGCATCGCGCGCTTCTTCCAGCGCTTTGGACGCCAACCGCTCCTGGGTGACATCGCGGAACAGGCTGACCAGCTTGCCGTCGGAGGTTCTCCGGTCAATGGACTCAATCACCCGCCCGTCTGGCATGGTGGCGTCACGAGGCCCAGGCGCCAAGCCCAACCGTTTTTGGTGCCGGGCCTGGACCCACGCTGCGCGTTCAGCGTCCGTCGCGTTCGGGAAAAGCGCGTTGGCCGCAATTACACCCATCTCGTCCACGGACATGCCTGAGGCAATCTTGCCTTTCAAGTACGGCAGCATTTCGGTGTACCGGCGGTTCCACAACAGAAGCCGCTCCTCGGTATCAAAGACCACAAATCCATCGCTCATGGCGTCCAGAGCCTGGTCCAGCGTCGCTTTGGATTCGGCCAGTTCGCGCTGGGCACGGCGCATGGCCGTCACATCGCGATAGATGCCAACCGTGCCGCCATCGGGCATGACCGTTTCAATGCTCTCGACCACCCGACCATCCGGGCGCGTGCGTTCGTACGGCGTTCCGTGGGTGGTGCGCCACTGCATGCGCCGTTCCATCCATTGCCGGTGATCCTCGGGCGTGCCATCCGGCAAATAGAACCGCGCCGCGGCCTCCCGAAGGCATGCATCCGGTGCACCGACCTGCAGCACCGATTGAAAATGGGGGTACAGCTCGACGAAGCGGTGGTTCCACAGCACGATGCGGTCCTGCCCGTCCACCAGCAAAAAGCCATCGGCCATGGCGTTGATCGCACTGGCCAACCGTTCCTGGGCATCGGCCAGTGCCTGTTCGGTGGCCTTGATGTCACTGATGTCGGTCCACAGGCCCACCGAACCCGTCTGCACACCCGTTTCATCGTAGATCGGCGTCGCGTTGTTGATGCAGGGGCGCAAGCTGCCATCGGGCCGCCGCAACGCCACTTCGTAGGAAGTGCTCTCGCCCAAGGCGCGGCGGTGCAACTGTTCCATCAGGACGGCCCGGTTGTCCGCGTCCACAAAATCGAACACCCCGCGCCCCAGGATCTGATCGCGCGGCAAACCCAGCAGCTGGCACATGGCCGGATTGACGTCGGTGGTCCGGCCCTCCAGATCGATCCGCCAGTAGCCACTGCGCGTCTGGGTGACCAGACGCGAAACCATGGCCTCGGTCTGCAGGCGCGCAGCGTCGGCACTGGTCTTGGCACGGGCAGCATCCAGCAGTTGCTGGTGGCTGGCGGCCAGCTCGGCCTGCGCCTGCCGGATCGCCAGGTTGGCCAGCGCCTGGCGCCGCAGGTGCCAGTGCAGCAGCGCGGTCACAGCCAGCACCACCAAGCCGCCCAGCACGGCCGCCCACCAGACCACCGACTCGCCCGGGCGGTGGCCCCGCTCCAGCGTCGACTGGTTCACACCAATGCTCAGCATGGCAAACGGATAGATCGTCGGGCGGATCGCCACGAGGCTTGCGACGCCATCCAGACGGCCCGTCGCCGGGCGGACTTTGCCATCCCCGGCCGTCACATCCAGCGGCGGCAAGAGCACGGAACCCACCCGGCTTTCCACCAGCGGCATGCTGGCGACCAGCGTGCCGTCGCTGCGCTCCAGCGTGACGGTGCGCCCACCCCTGGAGCTCCCCTGTCCCAGCAACGCGGCCAGTTCTTGCACCGGCACCTCGGCCATGAACACGCCACGCCCCGTCGCCAGCGAAACACTGCGCGCCAGCCAGACCGACGGGACGCCGGTGAGCACGTTGACGGCAGGCGTTGACATCACCAGACCAGCGCCCGTGCTGCCCAAGACCTGCTCGACGAATCCGGGGGGTGCCTGCACGCCAAGGCGACGGGTTTGGGGGCGGGCGGCGGCCAGCACGCGAC
>JAYRLJ010000077.1:0-10975 GCA_041905305.1 Hylemonella sp.
CTCAAGCGGCAGCAACTGACCTACACGGTGCTGCTGATCGACATCGACAATTTCAAGCCGATCAACGACACCCATGGCCATGCCACGGGCGACCAGGTGCTCCGGCTGGTCGCGCAGACCTTGCAGATCAATCTGCGCGAGAGTGACTTCATCGCCCGTTTCGGCGGGGAGGAATTCCTGGTGCTGCTGCCGGCCACCGGCATGGCCTCCGCCCTTGGGGTGGCGGAGAAACTGCGCCGGGCGGTTGAAAGCAAGCCGGTGCCGATGGCTGGACGTGTGACGGTGAGCATCGGCCTGGCGGAGGCCACGCCCGAGGACGACAACGAGGATGTCGCCGTGCGGCAGGCCGACGCCCGGCTGTATCAGGCCAAGAGCGCCGGTCGCAATCGTTGCTCGGCCGGTTGAGCCGGTCCTCGCTGGCTGCCGCTACCTTCCGTAGTTCAGAGGCTGCTGAACGTCCGGTCCCGGGCGGCCGTGCAGCAGCGCCTCAATCTGGTGGTCCTTCTCTTCCCAGATCGCGGCCAGCCAGCGGTGGAACTGGCCGCGGAAGTCCGCATCGCCCTCGTAGTCACCGGTGCAGAACGCCGACGGAATGGGCAGCTGTCGCGCGCGCAGGATCACCTGCGGCGTACGGCCGCACAGGAACTGCCAGAAGGTCGGTGCTCCGGCGGGGTAGACGATGGTCACGTCGATCATGGCGTGGAACTGCTCGCCCATGGCGTTGAGCGCCAGTGCCAGCGCGCCGGCCTTGGGCTTGAGCAGATGGCGGTAGGGCGAGGCCTGGGCGCGGTGCTTGGCGGTGGTGAAGCGCGTGCCCTCGGCAAAGTTCATCACGCTGGTGGGGACGCGCGCAAACTTGGCGCAGGCGCGGCGGGTAGTCTCGCGGTCCTGCGCGCGCAGCTGCGGGTTGCGGCGCAGCGCGGCCTTGCCGTGGCGCTTCATGAACGGGAAATCGAGCGCCCACCACGCCAGCCCGATCACCGGCACATAAATGAGCTGCTGTTTGAGGAAGAACTTCAGCAGCGGGATACGCCGGTTCAGCACATGCTGCAGCACGAAGATGTCCACCCAGGACTGGTGGTTGCAGTTCACCAGGTACCAGCCCTGGTAGCGCAGTTCGGCCACCCCCTCCACGTCCCACGCCGTGGCCTGCGTCAACCGCATCCAGGCGCTGTTGCAGCTGATCCAGGCGGTGGCGATGGCATTGAGCGCCGGGTCGATGAGCCGGCGCACGCCGCCGAAGGGCAGCACCAGCTTGACCAGCGCGAAGGTGAACAGGAACACACACCAGAACAACGTGTTGATCACCAGCAGCAGAAAGGCCAGGGGACCTTTGACGAAAGGTGGCAGAAAGCTCAGCATGGCACGGAGAAACGGGCAAAACAAGGATTGTGCGCCGGGTACAAGGGCCCAAATCCTGCGCTAGATCAGCATTTGGTGAATCTGACGTGACAAGAGGCCGGGCCGTGCACAGGGGTACGGTGACGGGCGCCTGCGGCAGTTCATAATCTCAAGTTGGATAAAGATGCACGGCGCCGGCCCGTCCGGCCTGACCACGACGAGTTGACAATGAAACGTTTGGATGATTTCCGTATGCGCCTGGGTGGCCAGGAACTGGTACCCATCATGATCGGCGGCATGGGGGTGGACATCTCCACGGCCGACCTGGCGCTGGAAGCGGCGCGCCTGGGTGGTGTGGGCCATATTTCGGACGCCATGATCAAGACGGTGACCGACCGTCGCTACAAGACCAAGTACGTCAAGGCCAAGCAGGCGCAGTACCAGTACAACGTGGCCTCGTCCGACAAGTCAGCCGTGAAGTTCAATCTGGGCGACCTGGCCGAGGCCACGCGCCTGCACGTCGAAAACACCATGGCGCGCAAGACCGGCAGCGGCAAGGTGTTCATCAACTGCATGGAAAAGCTCACGATGAACGCGCCCAAGGAAACGCTCAGCGTGCGCCTGAACGCGGCGCTGGACGCTGGCATCGACGGCATTACCCTGGCGGCCGGCCTGCACTTGGGCTCGTTTGCGCTGATGGAGGGCAACCCGCGCTTCCGTGACGCCAAGCTCGGCATCATCGTCTCCTCGCTGCGCGCGCTGCAGCTCTTCCTGAAGAAGAACAGCCGCCTCAACCGCCTGCCCGACTACGTGGTGGTGGAGGGCCCGCTGGCGGGTGGCCACCTGGGCTTCGGCATGGACTGGGCGCAGTACGACCTGGCCACCATCGTGGCCGAGATCCTGCAGTATCTGAAGCAGGAACAGCTCGACATTCCGGTCATCCCGGCCGGTGGCATCTTCACCGGCAGCGATGCGGTGCGCTTCATGGAAATGGGCGCCTCCGGCGTGCAGGTGGCGACGCGTTTCACCGTCACCAAGGAGTGCGGCCTGCCCGACGACATCAAGCAGGAGTACTTCAAGGCCAATGAGGACGACATCGAGGTCAACGAGATCTCGCCCACCGGCTACCCCATGCGCATGATCAAGAGCAGCCCCGGCATCGGCGACGGCATTCGCCCGAACTGCGAGGCCTACGGCTACCTGCTCGACGCCAACGGCAAGTGCGCCTACATCGACGCCTACAACCGCGAGGTGGCGGCGCATCCGGGCGAGCGCAAGGTCAAGGTGTGGGACAAGACCTGCCTGTGCACCCACATGCGCAACTTCGAGATCTGGACCTGCGGCCAGTTGACCTGGCGCCTGAAGGACACCAGCGTGCGCCACGACGACGGCAACTACCAGCTGCTCTCCGCCCGGCACGTCTTCGAGGACTACCAGTTCAGCACCGAGGGCCGCGTCAAGCTGCCGCAGGCCGAGGCCGTGCCGGCCTGACCTGTGCAGCTTGCGCGCCTTGGGCGCGTCGTCGCTGGCAACGCTACGCGTCTGAGAAGATGTCGTGCAAGTGGTTGTCTACGACCACCGGGCTGTCGAAGTAGGTGACCGAGGGGGCGACGCCGTACTTCTCCTTCACGAAAGCCTTCCAGCTCTCCGTGTACATCGCGTCCGCGTCAGCCCGCGAATTCCAGAGATAGATCCCACCGACGGTGTGCCCGTCCTGCGAGAGAACGTAGACCTTTCGGACAAGACCGGGCACGCCCAGGTACTTCGGCGCTGTGCTCAGGAAAATCCTTCGCGCGTCGTCCCGCGCCATCGGCTCGGGCAATTGGAAACTGGTGAGGACAGTGATCACTTGGATGCTCCTTGGGGACAGGGGTGAAAACCGGTGGGTCGCGCGAAGGCGGTGCGGGCGTGGGGGGCGCATGCGGGTCACAACAATCAGCGCCCAGGCCCCGCAGGTGCGTTCACCAGATACTGCACAAGGCGGCGCGTGAGCGGCGCCACCAGCAGAACGACCGGAAACGCGATCAACCAGGCGGTCAGCCAAGCGCCGAGCCAGAGGTGCAGGAAGTCGGTCCCTGCGCCGGCAGCACGAAAGGTGGAGATGGCGGAAACGAGCAGGGACATGAGGCCAGACAAAATGAGTCCGAACAGGGCCGGGGCGTAACGGGCGGGCAGCATCAGAACACCTCCACGGTCGGTACGGCTTGCGTTGCGGTGACGCGTTGCGGTGCGAGGCGCGTGGTGTGGCTCAGGGGGCCGAGGTAGATGACGGCAATCGGTTTCATGGTGGTTGACTCCTGTGGTGAGGGTGGGGGGAAGGGTTTCAGGCCTGGGCCAGCCAGGACAGGCTGGCGGCGGCCAGGTAGAGGCCGAGGCCGAAGACCGTGTGGTTGGCCAGGCTCTTGAGACAGTTGAATGCCGGGGTGGGCGTGCGCGACGACGCGATACCTGCGCCCATGGCCGGTTGCATGACGAGGAGCGGTAGCAGCACGCTGCCCACCCCCCATGCCAGTGCCGGCAGCAGGGTGGGGGACTGCAGCCAGGCCGCGCCAGCCAGCCAGGCCAGCAGCAGCGCAAAAGTGATGCCCGTGACGTAATGCACCACCCAACCCAGCGCGGCCTCGCCGCGCACCGGTGTGGCCCGTGCAATGGCCTCGTGTGCCCAGCGGCCACTGGGCATGTGGCCGACCCAGCGGCCGAGCAGCGCGAAGTTGAGTGCAGGGATGCCCCGGGCCTTGAGCAGCATCAGCCACAGGTCCATCACCGCGGTGGCGCCGATGCCAACGGCCGCGGCGCGCAGGAGGGGGGAAGCGAGAGATGTCATGGTTCGTCCTTGGTGTTGACTTGATGAATCGGTGAAGGCACTATAGAAATTCAAGTCAACTTGAAGTCAAGGCATTTTTTCAACATGGACATTGCGGAAGTAGCCAAACGCTCCGGCCTGCCGGCATCGACGCTGCGGTACTACGAGGAGAAGGGGCTGATTGCCTCGGTGGGGCGGCAGGGGCTGCGGCGCACCTTCGAACCGCGTGTGCTGGAACAGCTGGCGCTGATCTCACTTGGACAGGCGGCGGGCTTCGCGCTGGACGAAATTGCGCAGATGTTCACGCCCGACCGCCGGCCGGCGATCAAGCGCAAGATGCTGGAGGACAAGGCCGATCAGATCGACGCGCTGGTCAAGCGGCTGCGCGCCATGAGCAACGGTCTGCGCCATGCCGCCCATTGCCCGGCGCCCAGCCATATGGAGTGCCCTTCCTTCCGTCGCCTGGTGAAAGCGGCAGCCGATGGCACCTTGATGACGCGATCCACAAAGAAGGCTTGAAGCGCGGGCATGGCCGGCGACATGATGGGATAAGCCTCAGCCACAGACCTTGCGCGCGATGAGGTCCTTCATGATCTCGTTGGTGCCGCCGTAGATTTTCTGCACACGGGCGTCGGCCCACAGGCGCGCAATCGGGTATTCGGCCATGTAGCCGTAGCCGCCGAACAGCTGCAGACATTCGTCGGTCACCTTGCACTGCTGCTCGGTGGTCCACCACTTGGCCATGTAGGCCGCCTCCACGTCCAGCGTGCCATCGAGCAGTCGCTGGGTGCAGTCGTTCACGAAGCTGCGCACCACATGCGCCAGCGTGGCACACTCGGCCAGCTTGAAGCGCGTGTTCTGGAAGTCCGCCACGCGTTGGCCGAAGGCCTTGCGCTGCTGCGTGTAGTCCACGGTGAGCTCCACCGCGCGTTCGATTACCGCCGCTGCCGCCACCGCCAGCAGCATGCGCTCGAAGGGCAGCTGGCTCATCAGTTGGGCAAAGCCCTGGCCCTCCGTGCCGCCCAGCAGGTGGGCCGCCGGCGCCCGCACGCCGTCGAAGAACAGCTCGCAGGTGTCGGACGCGTGCAGGCCCACCTTCTCCAGAATGTTGGCGCGAAAGCCAGGCAGGTCTTCCGTCTCCACCACCACCAGCGACACGCCCTTGCTGCCCTCGCCGCCGGTGCGCACCACCACCACCAGCAGGTTGGCGGTGTAGCCGTTGGTGATGAAGACCTTGCTGCCGTCGATCACGTACTCGTCACCGTCACGGCGCGCGCGGGTGCGGATGGCCTTGAGGTCGGAGCCGGCGCCGGGTTCCGTCATGGCAATGCCGGCAATCAGCTCGCCGCTGGCGAGTTTGGGCAGCCAGCGTTGTTTCTGCTCCTCGGTGCCATAGTCCAGGATGTAGTGCGCCGCAATGGTGTGCACAGCCACCGTGCCGGGGATCTCCACCCGTGCCAGTTCGTCCGCCACCACCAGCTGGTAGGCCAGACTGGCACCTGCGCCGCCATAGGCCTCCGGCAGCTCTGGCAACAGGAAGCCCAGTTCGCCAAAGGGGCGCCAGACCTCGCGCGGCACGTAGCCCTGTTTGCGCCAGCTCTCGAGGTGCGGCACCAGCTCAGCCTCGATGTAGCGGCGCAGCTGGTCGCGGAAAGCATCGATGTCAGCGTCCATCCAGGGATGGCGGTGCAGGCGGGGCAGCAAGGTGAGGTCTCCTTCGGTGATTTTTGACTGGGACGCGATGAACGCGGTTCAGGCCGTGATTGTGGGGCAACGCGAGGGTGGGATGAGGTCACCTGTCCGGGGGGTGGCTGGGGGGCACTCGATCGATCCCTCATCGATCCACCACGGTCAGCTCCGAGGCGCAGAGGCGGACACTTGACCTCTGCGTCAGTCCGTGGGGTCGGCCCCGACGGCAAGGAGGAGGGTCTCCCCGGTTGCGACGAGCTTCTCGCTACCGTTCGACTGGGCAAACAGCTCGCACGTGGTGAAGATCTGGTTCTTGCCAGGCTTGACGACTCTGGCCGTGGCGACGAACCGCTCTCCCACCGCCGGGCGAAGGCAGCTGACCGAGTAGTGGGACGCCAGCACTCTGCCCACTAAGGTGGCTGCAGCGAAGCCGCATGCGGTGTCGATGAGTGCGCCAACCAGGCCGGCGTGGAGGAAGCCCGAGTACTGTCCCGCCTCTGGCCGCCAGGGCATGGCGATGGTCACGCTGCCTTGATCCGCCGCGATGACCTCGATGCCGCACCAGCGGTTGAACGCTGCCGTAGCGTTGATGGCCCGGAGTTGAGCCAGTGCGTCTGTTGATTGCGCCATGGGGCCACCTTGAAGTGAACGATGGCAGCCAATCTAGGAGCGGGAGAGAAAGGTGGCTGTCAGCCCTGCGACATGATGTCCCGCGTGCGACGACTCTGAGGTCTTGCGTTTGAGTCAGGTTTCACGCGAGGTGGTTCAGTCGACGATAAACAGCTTTGCGCCCGTGGTTGTTGATGAGCGGTGAGGCTCGGCGTTGTCTGCTACCTGATAGGAGGTACCCGGCTTGAGCATGAACTTGCGGCCGTCTTCAAGCTCCGTTTCGAGTTCACCTTCAAGGCAGAGCAGAACATGGCCCTTGACGCACCAATGGTCGGCGATGTATCCCGGCGAGTACTCGACCATGCGAACCCGAATTGAACCGAAGTTCTTCGTGCGCCAGTAGGCGACGCCCTGAATCCCCTTGTGTTCACTTCGTTCAATGGAAGACCAGTCGGTGGTGCCAAACGGGATGTCGGTGATCTGCATGGGTGTTCGGAGTCAGTAGGGGGTTTGTCTGGTGGGCTGTGAGGTCTAACGTGATGTAGGCCGCAAAGTGCTGCGGAATAACGTGAAAAGTCTGTAGGTAAAAGATGGCATGAACGCTTATACCTGTTAAATAGTTTGCTCTTCTTTATGTAGCAAAACACTTCAGGACATGGTAACGACCAGGCCATGAGGCGTCTATCCCTCAAATGGGGGAGGGTTGTCCGCCCGATGGAAGTTTCTTGGGGGCAGGTTCTTGCCGAACGCAACCCATCATTCGCCGTGCGCCGCTTCACCGACGCCGAGCTGCCTGGTTGGCATTCCCCTCAGATCGCCCTAAGATGCGCTCGGCGTTGCGGTTCGGATCAAAGGAGTGTTGCCATGTACAAACGCATCCTGCTGGGTTACGACGGTTCCGAGTCCGGGCAGCAGGCGCTGCTGGACAGCCGAGAGATCGCGCAGTGGAGCCAGGCCGAGCTGGTGCTGGTGGCCGTGATGCCGCTGCCGCTCAGCGCCTTGGGCACCGAGGGTGGGCTCTATGACCCGGCGGTGGAGGAGGTGGAACGCCAGCGCTACCAGGACATCCTCGACACTGGCGTGCAGCGACTGCAGGGCGCCGGGCTGCGCGTGCGTGGCGAGGTGATCAAAGGCGATCCTGTGCAGGAGCTGGCCCGTGCGGCCGAGCGGCTGCAGGCGGACCTGATCATGGTAGGACACAAGCATCTGGACGGTTGGGCGGCGCGCTGGTGGCGCGGCTCGGTGTCCAAGCACCTGATCGAATACGCGCCCTGCAGCGTGTTGGTGGTCATCACGCGCTGAAGCGACGCGCGTCGGGGCCTTGCGAGCTCAGACGCGCTCGTACAGCGTCACCACACAAGCACCGCCCAGGCCCAGGTTGTGTTGAAGCGCCAGCCGGGCGTCGGCCACCTGGCGTGCGTCGGCTTGGCCGCGCAATTGCTGGACCAGTTCGGTGCACTGCGCCAGACCAGTGGCACCCAGCGGGTGGCCCTTGCTGAGCAGGCCGCCGGACGGGTTGGTGACGACCTTGCCGCCATAGGTGTTGTCACCATCGAGCACGAACTGCTCGGCACCGCCTTCGGCGCACAGGCCCAGCGCTTCGTAGGTGATGAGTTCGTTTTGCGCAAAGCAGTCGTGCAACTCCACCACGTCCACATCCTCGGGGCCGATGCCGGCCTGTTCATAGACCTGGCGCGCCGCGTCCTTGGCCATGGAATAACCCACCACCTCGCGCATGTCACGTGCCTCGAAGGTGACGGGCGTGTCGGTGGTCATGGCTTGGGCGCGGATGCGCACGCGGCGGTCCAGGCCGTGCTTCTGTGCAAACGTTTCGGAGCAGACCACGGCCGCCGCGGCGCCGCAGGTGGGCGGGCAGGCCATCAGGCGTGTCAGCACGCCGGGCCACAGCATGGGCGAGGCCATCACCTCCTCGGTGGTCACCTCCTTGCGGAACAGCGCCAGCGGGTTGTTGGCCGCATGGCGGCTGGCCTTGGCGCGGATGGCGGCAAAGGTTTCCAGCTGGGTGCCGTACTGCTGCATGTGCGCCAGGCCGGCGCCGCCGAAGTAGCGCAGTGCCAGCGGAATTTCACTGTGACCGACCAGCTCGTCGGTGGCGGCGTCAAAGCGGTCAAAGGGTGAGGGCCGGTCGGTGAACACCGCGCCCAGCGCGCCCGGGCTCATATGCTCGAAGCCCAGCGCCAGCACGCAGTCGGCGGCGCCGTTGGCCACCGCCTGCCGCGCCAGAAAGAGCGCAGTGGAGCCGGTGGAGCAGTTGTTGTTGACGTTGATCACCGGGATGCCGGTCATGCCCACTTCGTACAACGCGCGCTGGCCGGCGGTGGAGTCGCCGTAGACGTAGCCCACATAGGCCTGCTGCATCTGCGCGTAGCCGATGCCGGCGTCGGCCAGTGCGGCACGCACGGCCTGCGCTGCCATCTCGGGGTAGGGCAGGTTGGCGCCCGGCTTGGTGAAGGGGATCATGCCGACCCCGGCAACGTAGACATCTCGGCTCATGGGAATTCCTGAACAAGGTTGGGCAACAGGCCAGGTCGCGTTGCCATGTGGACGTTAGCGTAGCGCGATTCGGCGCGGGGGCCGCGGGTCAGCCTGGCAGCCCTGTCGGGCCCGTGACAGCGCCCACCAGATGCAGTGCCGGGCAAAAGGGCTGCGGGCAGGCGGCCGCACCCGCGTAGGGGCATTGGGGCTTGTCGCACAGCGGCCCTTGCTGCGGACGCTCGGTCAGGTCCGGCCGCTCGTCGCTGGCTTGCAGGACGGCTTGAAGTTGCCAGGGGTCGAGGGCTGGGTTGAGAACGGGCTTGCCGTAGACGGTAGCCTGCTGCTGAGGCGCGAACTCGATGTGCAACAGGGCGCTGGTGCGCTCATTGCCGACCTGCAGCACCAGCGCAAACACACCGGTCGGTTGCGCGGCGGCGAGTTGGGCGAGTTGGGCCAATGCGGCCGGCAGTCCAGGCGCCGGTGGCCGGGCCGCTGCCATGGCGGCGGGGCTGGCCGCGTCTTGCTGGCCCAGCCAGGCGGCCGGCACGTACAGGCTCATGGTGTAGCTGCGCAGGCCGTCGCGCGTGGGCAGGCTGCCCTGTTGCACCAGCCAGGTCTGCAGCGGCGGCAGGCTTTCGGCCAGTGCCTGGCCCGGCCCTTCGGCCGCGCCGGCCTGCAGCTGCGGGAGCAAGGTGGCAGGCCAGGCCTGGACGCTGCTGGCCTGCAGCGGTGCGGGGCTGCCCTGGAACTGCTGCAGCAGGGTATTGACCAGCGCTTGGGTGGGCGCATCGACCCCGCGCGTCGGCCATGAAAGCGGTGCGCCGCCTGCGGCCGCTGCGGTCTGCGCCAAGGCCGCCGACTGGCTGGCGGCGCTGGCCAAGCGTGCCTGCGGTGACAGGTCCAGCAGGCTGGAGGCGGGCGTGGGCGTGTCGGCCAAGAGCGCGGCAGCCGGCGGCGCGGCCACGCCTGCGGTGCCGGGCGGGCGCTGCGGCAGGTCGGCCAGCGCCTGCGTCAGCACGCGCGAGGAGGCCGGGGGCAGGTCGATGCTCATGCGCCGCATCATAGGCGCGGGTCGAGCCGCTGTACAAGGCCTGAAGGCTCAGGCCCACTGCAGGCTGCGCTGGCTTTCGAAGCGGCGCTGTGTGCCGGTCACGGGGTCGGTGAAGGCGATGCCGCGCGCCAGCAGCTGCAGCGGGCGGGCGTGGTCCTCGGCAGCTGCATCGGGGCCGTGCACCACCTCGGGGTAGAACAGGTCACCAACGATGGGGCGGCCCAGTGCGTTCATGTGCACGCGCAGCTGGTGCATGCGGACGGTGACGGGGCTCAGCCGGTACAGGCCCAGGCCGCCACGGGCCTGCAGCAGTTCGATGTGGGTTTCGCTGTTGGCCTCGCCCGGCACTTCCTGCTGGCGGAAGAAACGCTCGTCCGGCGCCATGCGACTGCGGTAGACGGCGGGCAGCGGCAGCTCGGGGCGCAGCGGCGCCACGGCCTCGTAGTGCTTGTCCACTGCCTTGTCGCGAAACAGCGCCTGGTAGGCGCCGCGGTCCTGCGGTCGGATGGAGAACAGCACGAGGCCCGCAGTCTCGCGGTCCAGGCGGTGCAGCGGCGTCAGGGTCTCGATGCCGGTGCGGCGCTTCAGGCGCACCAGCAGTGTCTGCTGCACGTAGCGCCCGCCGGGCGTGACTGGCAGGAAGTGCGGCTTGTCGGCCACCAGCAGGTGCGCATCCTGGTAGACGATGGCTTCCTCGAACGGAATCACCGGCTCGGCGTCGAGCTCGCGGTAGTAGTAGACGCGCGTGCCGGGTCGGTAGGCAGCGTCCGGGGGCAGGGCCTGGCCGGTTTCATCGAGCACACGGCCCTGCGCCATGCGCTGCCGCCATTGATCGGGTTTTACCACCGGCAGGCGCTCAGCCAGGAAGTCGGCCAGTCGCAGCCAGGGGCCGTGCGGCAGCGCGACGCAACTGGCGCTCACGCCGTCATGCATCGGCGGCTTGTGGCGGTGCGGCGGGCGTGTCATGCAGCACCCGCGCCCGTCAG
>JAYRLJ010000078.1:0-10957 GCA_041905305.1 Hylemonella sp.
CGCGATGCCACCGATCTGGGCCGCAAGCGCGCGATCCAGATCCTGGAATTTTTCGACCGCATCGGCTTCCTGCGCCGCGTCGGTGACATACACTTGCTGCGACCCGGCACTCCGCTGTTTCCACGCGACGAGGTGCCGGCATGAAGAACATGGAAGGAACACGCTCCTGGTGGGGCGGCTGGGCTTCAAACCCAGTGGGTGGCGCCATGCGTTGCCGGGTAGGTTCGACTCCTGCTTCCTTCCGCCACGATATTGAATCTTCCTGCTGCGCGGCCACATGCCGGCCCTGCGATGCTCGCCGTACATGGGTACGGCTGCGCGTCTGGGACCGGCCTGAGGCCGCTCGCGACGGAATCTTCAACATCGTGCTGGCCTGGCGGACGCTGCGCTGGCCGGGCTTGTGGGCTGAGGTTATCTGATGAACCTTCTTGGCTTCGACTATCCGGACGAGTTGTATTACTGGCTGGAGCGCGACATGTGGGCGCGTCGGCTCGACAGCGGGCTGGTGCAGATTGGCATCACCGCGTTTGGTGTGCGCATCAGTGGCAATTTCTTCATGTGCCGACCCAAGTCGCCCGGGACCGAACTGGCGCAGGGGCAGACGGTGGCGGTGGTGGAGCTCAACAAGTCGGTGGTCACCGTCAAGACACCGGCGTCGGGCCTCGTGCACGAAGTCAATCCGGTGCTGGCAGAGCGACCCGAGACGATTGAGCAGGATCCCTATGGCGCGGGATGGCTGGTGACGCTCACGCCGACGAACTGGGAGGCGGACCTGGCGCTGCTGCACCATGGTGCCGCCTTGCCGGAGGCCGCCACCCGGCGCATGCAACTGGAGAACCTGGATTTTTCCGAGGGCGGGGCGGCATGACCGATTCCATCCGTTCACTGGCCGTGCTGCTGTGGTCGGCCGACCTGCGGCACCCCGAACGTGTGGCCACGCCTTTCGTCATGGCGCAGGCCGCGGCCGCGCTGGACATGGCGGTGGAGCTGTACTTCACGGCGCAGAGCGTGCAGCTGCTCACGCCGCCGGCGGGCAGCGTGCGGGTGGGCTTCGGCCCCGAACAACGGCCACTAAGCGACTACCTCACCCAGGTCAGCGAACTCGGCATCCGGCTCTACGCTTGCGGCCAGGCACTGCATGCTGCCGGGCTGAAGGCTGACGATCTCATTCCCTTGTGCGACGGCCTGGGCGGCTCGGTGCAGTTCATGGCCCGCAATGCCGACCCATCCTGGCGCACCCTGGTGTTCTGACCATGAACCAACAAGCTCTCGACAATCTGCTCAGCCGTCACTCGCTGGGCATCAAGCACCTGGCCGAGCCTGGTCCCGGTGACGCCGAACTGCAAACCATGGTGGCGGCCGCACTGCGCGCGCCGGACCACGGCGAGCTGGTGCCGTGGCGCCTGAGCGTGGTGCGGGGTGCCGCGCGCGAACAGCTGGCCGAATTGTTCGCGGCACATGCGCGGGCCAAGGGCAAGGATGAGAGTGGTATTGCCATCGAACGCGAGCGGGCCTTGAAGGCGCCGGTGACGGTGGCGGTGATTGCGCGTATCGACCTCGGCCACCCTCTGGTGCCGGCCCATGAGCAGTGGATGTGCGTCGGCGGCGCGGTGACCAACTTCCTCAATGCCGTGCACGCGCACGGCTACGCGGCCAAGATGCTCAGTGGCGACAAGGCGCGAGCACCGCAGATTGCGCAGGCATTCTGCCTGCCCGGCGAAACCCTGGCGGGCTGGATCTCGATCGGCACTCCCACGCGCACCCTCAGTACCGACAACCGCAAGACTGCGGCCGACGTGCTGCAGTACTGGCCGGGCTGAGCGCGTCAGTCGGCAGCGGCGATCACCACCGCCGATTCGTCCACCGACGCCATGGCCGTCTGGCCGCTGCGCAGGCCGTGGCCGGCTGCCGCAAAACCAATCAACTGGATGCCGCCGGGCAGGCGCAAGCTCACTTCGCCACCGGCCACAGCACGGGATGTGCGCGTCACCACACCCGTCAGCACATTGCGTGCGGCGCCGGGCGCGATGCGTGGTGCCATCTCAACTGCCGTCGCCTTGCAGAGCGCGAGCACCGGCAGGCCAGGTTTGAGTGCCAGCAACTGGGCGCTTTCGCGCGTGATGCGGGCATGCAGGGTACTACCGTCGGCCAGCACCAGAGGTACCCGCACCTGGCCCTGCTGCGGCGTGAGCCGGCCCACGGTGCAAGGGAACTGGTTGCGCATGCTGGTGCGCAGCGCGAGCGCCGCACGGCCGGTGGCGGCCGCGGTGTTCCCCTGCTGCAGTTGCGCCAGCACCTGCTGACGCGCCTGTGCCAGCGCCTGCGCGGCCTGCAGCACCTGCTGGCCGGCGGCGGTCAGCACGGCGCCACCGCCGCCGCTGCCGCCCACCGCCTTTTCCACCAGCGGGGTGCCGGCCAGGTTGGCCAGGGTTTCCAGCGCCTGCCAGGCCGCCTTGTAGCTCACGCCGGCACCGCGCGCGGCTTCGGAGATAGAGCCCACCTGCCCAATGCGGCGCAGGATGTCGATGCGCTTGTCGCTGGCCTCGAAGCCCAGCAGTTCGGCCAGGGGCAGGGTTTTTTTGCTCATCGGCCGATGGTAGCCGATCGTTATTCATTCCTGGAATAGCGCCGGCGATTCCGTGCTAAAGTTTCGCTATTCATTTGTGGAATAGCGAGGTGCGTCCATGGTCAAGCGTTGGCTGTCGGTCGTGACGGGTTGGGTGGGACTGCTGGCCGCCGCCGGTGTGCAGGCAGGTGAGGTGTCGGTTGCCGTGGCCGCCAACTTCACGGCACCCATGCAGAAGATCGCCGCCCAGTTTGAGGCAGACACCGGCCACAGGGCCGTGTTGTCCTTCGGTGCCACGGGCAAGTTCTATGCGCAGATCAGGAACGGCGCGCCCTTCGACGTGCTGCTCGCGGCCGACGATGAGACCCCGGCCAGGCTGGAGAAAGAGGGGCTGGGCAGCGGTCGCACCACCTACGCCACCGGCAAGCTTGCGCTGTGGAGCAAGCAGCCCGGCCTGGTGGACGACAAGGGTGAGGTGCTGAAGGCGGCCCGCTTCGAACGTCTGGCGCTGGCCGATCCCAAGCTGGCGCCTTACGGTGCGGCCGCGATCGAGGCCATGACCAAGCTGGGCGTGCTCGACACCGTGCGCCCGAGGCTGGTGCAGGGCGAGAACATCGCCCAGACCTACCAGTTCGTGGCCACCCGCAACGCGCCGCTGGGCTTCGTGGCCTTGTCGCAGGTCTGGGTCGACGGCAAACTGAAAGAAGGTTCGGCCTGGCTCGTGCCCGGCAACCTCCACAGTCCCATCCGGCAAGACGCCATTCTGCTCAACAAAGGCAAGGACAACGCGGCGGCAACGGCCTTGCTGCAGTACCTGCGCGGTGCGAAGGCCGCCAGCGTCATCCGCGCCTATGGCTACGAGCTCTGACGCCGCGCGTGTTTGAGGCACACTTTCTTCCATGCCCTTCAGCCCTGAAGCCCTGCAGGCCATCTGGCTCACCGCCAAGCTGGCCGCGCTGACCACCGTGCTGCTGCTGCTCATCGCCACGCCGCTGGCGTGGTGGCTGGCGCGTACCACCTCGCGCTGGCGCGCCCCGGTCACCGCGCTGGTCACGCTGCCGCTGGTGCTGCCGCCTTCCGTGCTCGGCTTTTACCTGCTGGTGGCCATGGGCCCCCACGGGCCGCTGGGCCAGTTGACGCAGGCGCTGGGCTGGGGCGTGCTGTCCTTCACCTTCACCGGCCTGCTGATCGGCTCGATCGTCTTCTCGTTGCCGTTTGCCGTGCAGCCCTTGCAGCATGCCTTCGAGGCCATGGGCACACGCCCCATGGAGGTGGCGGCCACGCTGCGCGCCTCGCCGCTCGACGCTTTCTTCACCGTGGCCTTGCCGCAGGCCGGCCCGGGCCTGCTCACCGCCGCCATCCTGACCTTTGCCCACACGGTGGGCGAGTTCGGCGTGGTGCTCATGATCGGCGGCAACATCCCGGGCGTGACGCGCGTGGTCTCGACCCAGATCTACGGTCATGTGGAAGCCATGGAATACACCCAGGCCCACTGGCTGGCGGGCGGCATGCTGGTGTTCAGTTTTGTCGTGCTGCTGGCGCTGGCCCTGCTGCGGCGCAGCCACGCGAGGGTGTTGCCATGAGCGGTGCCTTTGACATCCGGCTGACCCTGCCGCGGGCGGACTTTGAACTCAACGTGGATCTGCAGTTGCCGGCACGCGGCATCACGGTGCTGTTCGGCACCTCCGGCTCCGGCAAGACCAGCGTGCTGCGCTGTGTGGCCGGTCTGGAGCGGGCGCACCATACGCGCGTGGTGGTGGCCGGCGAGGTGTGGCAGGACGATGCCGCCGGCATCTTCCTGCCCACCCACCGACGTGCACTGGGCTACGTGTTCCAGGAGGCGAGCCTGCTCGCCCATCTGGATGTGCGTGGCAATCTGCACTATGGCATGAAGCGCACGCGCTCACCGCAGGCGGCGCAGACGTTGCAGCAGGCCATCGAGTTGCTGGGCATCGGCCACTTGCTGGAGCGCCGCGTCGGGCAGTTGTCAGGGGGCGAGCGCCAGCGCGTGGCGATCGCCCGTGCCCTGGCCACCCGTCCCAAGGTGCTGCTGCTGGACGAGCCCATGGCCGCGCTGGATCTGGCGCGCCGGCAGGAGATCCTGCCCTGGCTGGAAACCTTGCGAGACGAACTCAGCATCCCCATGCTCTACGTCACCCATGCGGCCGACGAGCTGGCCCGGCTGGCCGACCACCTGGTGGTGCTGGAGCGCGGGCAGGTGCGGGCCGCCGGGGCGGTGCAGGAGGTGCTGGCGTCCATCCACAGCCCGGTGGTGGTGGGCGAAGACGCGGGGGTGCTGCTGCACGGCACGCTGGCCGAGCGCAGCGCGCAGTGGCAACTGGCGCGTGTGACCTTTGACGGGGGCGAGCTGTGGCTGCGTGACAGTGGCGTGGCGGTCGGGCAGCGCGTGCGCCTGCGGGTGCTGGCGCGCGACGTCAGCCTCACCACGGTTGAGCCGCAACACACCAGCATCCAGAACCATTTCCCTTGCGTCATCGAGTCCATCGCGCCGGATGCCCATCCCTCGCAAGTGCTGGTGCGTGTGCGCTGTGGTGCCACGCTGCTGCTGGCGCGCATCACGCGCCGGGCAGAAGAGGCCTTGCGTCTGCAGCCCGGCGATGGGGTCTGGGCCCAGGTGAAGTCGGTGGCGCTGGTGCAGTAGCCCCGGGGCCGGGACGCTGTTTCAGTGCGGCGGCGACGGCTCGGCCACCACCACGCGGTTGCGCCCGGCGGTCTTGGCCTGGTAGAGCGCCGTGTCGGCACGCTCCAGCGTGGCCTGGAATGAAGCGTCCGCCACGTCCAGGGCGGCCACGCCGATGCTGACGGTGAAGCGCAGTGCCTTGCCGTTGCCGGTGTGCACCTGCTCGGTCGTCTCCACCGCGCTGCGCAGGCGTTCGGCGATGGTCTGTGCCCCCTGCAGGTCTGTTTCGGGCAGGACCACGACGAATTCCTCGCCACCGAGGCGGCCGCTCACGTCGAGGTCACGCGCGACAGTCTGCAGGATGCGGGCCATTTCCTGGATGACCCGGTCGCCGCTGGCATGGCCCCAGCGGTCATTGATGCTCTTGAAGCGGTCGATGTCCACGATCAGCACCGACAGCGGGTGTTCGTAGCGCCGGGCGCGTGAGAACTCGCGCACTGCCACGTCCAGCAGGTGCCGGCGGTTGGCGATGCCGGTGAGCGTGTCCGTGGTGGCCAGTTGGCGCAGGTGTTCGCGCTGGGCCAGCGCGTCCAGGTGGGCCCGCAAGGCCCAGACCGAAATGAGCAGCAGCACCACATAGCCGATGGCGAATTGCCAGGCGCGGTAGGTCCAGCCGTCCAGAATCCGCTCGGTGTCGAACCCCACGATCGCCACGAAGGGGAACTGGTCCATCCGGCTCAAGCCCAGGATGCGCTCGCGTCCATCCAGCGTGGAGCGGGTGACCAGGCTGGCGGTGTTCTCGGTGCCCGAGAAGACGCGCTGCCCGTCCGGCGGCGCGAGGCGCTGGCCGATGAGGGCCGGCAGGTGCGGGGTGCGCGCCAGCAGCGTGCCTTCGGTATCGACGATGGCCTGGATGTCGTTGGTCTCCGTCGCCAGTTCCGACAGCCACAGTTGTGCATACGCCAGATCGATGACCACCATGGCGCCCCCCAGCAGCTGCCCGTCGGGCGAGCCGATGACGCGCGACATCAGCAGCACCGGGCGACGTGAGGCCGACTTCTCCTTCGGCAAGTACTGGACATGCACGCTTTGCCCGGGAGAGACCCGACCCTGCTCGCAAAAGCGCTGGTTGCTCCGGGTTCCCTCCAGGGGCAGGAAGGCCACCACCGCAAAGCGGCAGTCCTTGCTCAGCAGCACCAGATCGCTCACCCCCGTGACGGTGCCCGCCTTGTCCTGCAGCAGCACCTTCAGGCTGCTGGCGCGCGCCGCGTCTTTCATGGGGTAGACCAGATCGCGGTTCACGTCGACCCGGCCCATCAGGTCGCGCAGCACATAGTCGGCGGCCAGGAAGGTGTCGCCAAACGCCCGGCTGATCAGCTGGCTCTTGTGCACGGCCAGCCGGGCCGACTGGTCCAGGATGCGATGACGCTCCCGCGCAAAATCCACCGCCAGCCAGGACGCCAGGCTGGCCATCAGCAAGGCCAACGCCAGGTAGCCGACGAACAGGCGGGATGAGGTGGGCGATTCCGTGATCACTGGGGCGTGGTGCGCAAGGGTGCGGGGGACAGAATTATCCCCGCGCCAGCATGAGCCAAGGCGGCCCCAGCGTCAAGAAGCCCCGGTCCGCAAGGGGTGGTGGCCGGTGGGCCAACCCGAGCTCAGGCCGGCAGGGTGAACCGCTGCTGCCGGAACAGCCGGATGCATGCGTCCACTGCGGCCGGGTCATACGCCTGGCCCCTGTGGGCTTCCAGCTCTGCCAGCGCGGCGTCCAGGCCCAGCGAGGCGCGGTAGGGGCGGTGCGAGGACATGGCTTCCACTACATCGGCCACCGCGATGACGCGCGCGCCCATGAGAATCTCGTCGCCCTTGAGGCCGCGGGGGTAGCCCGAGCCGTCCAGCCGTTCATGGTGCTGATAGACCATCTCGGCAATCGGCCAGGAGAAGTCGATGCCCTTGAGGATGTCGTAACCGGCTTGCGGGTGGGCCTGCACCATCTCGCGCTCCAGATCGCTCAGGCCGCGTGGCCGGGTCAGGATCTCGGCCGGAATCTGGATGTCGCCGATGTCGTGCACCATGGCCGCCAGAAAGATGCCGCGCACCTCGTCGTCGGGCAGCGCCATTTCCCGGGCGATCGCTTCGGCCAGCCGTGCGGCACGGCGCTGGTGGCCAGCGGTGTAGGGCGAGCGGATTTCCACCGTGGACGCCATGGCCTCGATGGTCTTCTGCATGCTGTCGAGCAGCTTCGCCATCGACTGCTTCTGCATCTCGGCTTCGACCAGCGCGCGTTCGGTCTTGAGGCGTTCGTTCTTCTCCCGGATCAGCTCCAGGCTGCGCGAGGTCAGGCTTTCGTACATGCCGAGCACGGTCTCGACGAAGGTCTGCATCAGCCCGGTCATCTCGGCATCGGCGCGGGTCTTGGCGGTGGGCAGGTCGAGTCCGGCGTCCAGCGCCTGCAGCACCTTGGCCATGCGCCGGTCGTTGTCCAGGATGTGGAACACCAGCCAGTTGACCAGAAACTTCAGCACTTCCTCCAGCACCTTGTCGTAGGCCGCGTCCTGCAGATGGTGCTGAATTTCCAGTGCCCTCGGCAGGAAGGCGTCATGGGCGCGCTTGTGGCCGCTGTACCAGGGGTCATCCTGAAACCGCGGTTGCCAGATCTGCTCTTCGGTCTTGAAGTGGTAGTCCGCGTAGGCCACCAGTTCCTGGAACACCTCGCTCAGCTGAAGTTCATTCGCGCCACGCGACAGCTGCGAGGCCAGCTTGTTGATCAGGTGCACCAGCTGCCGGTGCTGCTCGTCGATCAGCGCGATGCCGGTGGCAAAGTTTGCGTTCCAGGGGAAGACCTCGAACTGGTAGGTCTCGGTGGCGGTTTGGGGCAGGGTGGCGGATGCGGTGCTGGGCACAGTCTCTCCAGGTGGCAGGCGGGTCTTCGGACCATTCTAAGCACCTGTCGGGCAGCGGGGAGGGGGTGCCGATGCCTTACAGTTCCATCCGCGCCGCTGGCTGCGGCCAGCCCGATAAGACAGACCCGACGACCTCTCTCATGACTTCTGTTTCCGAATCCCAAGCTCCGGTGCTCATCGCCGGCGGCGGCATTGGCGGCCTGGTTACGGCCCTCACCCTGCACCAGATCGGTGTGCCCTGCAAAGTTTTCGAGGCCGTGCCCGAGCTGGCCCCCCTGGGCGTGGGCATCAACCTGCAGCCCAACGCCGTGCGCGAGCTGTACGACCTGGGGATAGGCGCCGACCTGCTGGACACCATCGGCGTCCAGGCCAAGGAATGGGCGCTGGTGGGCCGCAACGGCAACGACGTCTACGCCGAGCCGCGCGGCCTGCTGGCCGGCTACCGGTGGCCGCAGTACGCGGTGCACCGCGGCAAGCTGCAGATGCTGCTGCTGGCCGAGGTACAGCGCCGCCTGGGGCCGGATGCGGTGCAACTGGGTTGCCGCGTCACCGGCTACCGCAACGACGCACAGGGCGTGATGGCGCTGGTGGAGGCGCGCAACGGCGAGCGCCGCGAGGTCCCGGGCAAGCTGCTCGTCGCCGCTGACGGCCTGCACTCCGCGGTGCGTGCGCAGATGCACCCCACGCAGCCGCCCATCCAGTGGGGCGGCGCCATCATGTGGCGCGGCACCACGCCGGGCAAGGCCATGCGCACCGGCGCCTCTTTTGTGGGCGTGGGCTCGCTCAGGCACCGCGTGGTGGTGTACCCGCTCACCCCACCGGACCCGGCCACCGGCCTGTCGGTGTTGAACTGGATTGCGGAGATCACCGTGGACAACTCGGGCGGCTGGGCGCAGGGTGACTGGAACCGCCGCGTGCAGCTGGACGAGTTCATCCACCACTTCGAAGGCTGGAATTACGACTGGTTGGACGTGCCCGCCATGCTGCGCGGCGCGAGTGAGGTGTTTGAGTACCCCATGATCGACCGCGACCCGGTGCCCACCTGGGTGGACGGCCGCGTGGCCCTGCTGGGCGACGCCGCGCACGTGATGTACCCCGTGGGTTCGGCCGGCGCCAGCCAGGCCATTGTGGACGCGCGCGTGCTGGGTGCCGCCATGGTGCAGCACGGTGTCAACGCGCAGGCACTGCAGGCCTACGACCAGAAACTGTGCAAAGACATCTCGGCCCTGGTGCTGCGCAACCGCGGTGCCGGCCCCTTTGCCATCCTGGGTCTGGTGGAAGAGCGCTGCGGCGGCGTGTTCGACAACATCGACGACGTCATCCCCAAGGCCGAGCGCGACGAGTTCATGGCGCGCTACAAGCAGGCCGCGGGGTTTGCGATTGAGGCGCTGAACGCGGCGCCGCCTACCATCACGCCGGGGGCGCGCGTCAAGCAGGGCGCCTGACGGCGCCGCCTTTCATCGCGGCATCTTCAGCTCAAAATTTCCCTGCGCCAGGGTGGTGCCGTTCACCAGCAGCTCCACCCGGTGTCGGCCCGCGTAGTGCTTGCGGGTGGTGAAGTCGGTGATGGTCTGGTCCTTGGTCAGCGTCAGCTCGGCACCGCCGTCCAGGCTCAGTGTGCGCAGCTTGAAGACCTTGCGGCTGCTGTCGCCGTTTTTCTTCACGTAGTGGATGGCGTAGTCCACCACCAGCCGCTGCGGCTGCTGGGCCGTGGAGACCAGGGTGGCGCGTAGCTGCAGCGTTTGTCCCAGGCGCAGCGCGGCCGGGGCCACGGCAAACGACTTCAGCGCCACTTGTGCATCCAGCGTGGCGCCCACCAGCTTGAGCGCACGCGGGTGCCCGGCCTTGATGAGGTTGCGCAGCGCGTGTTTGGCAATCCACTTCGTCTCGGGCTGCTGCGTGGGCCAACCCTCCAGCAGGTCCAGCACCCAGTCAGGGTGGTCCTTGCTGATGTCGTTGAGGTGGTTGGCCACCGAGCGGCGCACATAGTCGCTCGGGTCTGCCTGCAGCTTGTCCAGAATAGGCCGCGTGCGCTGCGGCTCGGCCACCAGCAGGGGCAGGCGCCGCGCCCAGGGCAGGCGCGGGCGGGTGCCCTCGCTGGCCAGGCGCCGCACGTGTTCGTTGTCGTCTTCGGCCCAGCGGGCGGCCAGGGCCAGCACCGCCTCGGGATTTTGTGCAATGTAGGGGCGCAGCGCAAACTCGGCGCTGCTGTAGGGCGTGAGCTCGCGCAGCGCCTCCAGCGACAGTTCAAAGTGGTCCAGCCCGTGCCGGCCCACAAACTCGGGCAACACCATGTCGGCAAACCCGCCGGGCAGCAGCGGTGCCATACGGCGCACGGCCTTGAGGGCGCGAGGGTAATCGGCCGGCAGAAACGCGCGCAGGCTGTCCGCTGCCCGGCTCATGCGCTGCATGATGGAAAGCGCATCCAATTCTTCGCACGCCATGGCCAGATAGGCCCGCTGGTCAAACGCCGGGTGCACCTGTGCCGCCGCGCGGCCGATGCGGGCCAGCGCCTGGGCGTTCAGCAGGTCTTTCAGCAGTGGGGCGGCTTGCGGGTCTTGGGGTATGGACGGGGATGATGCGGCAGATGAACGGTTCAAGCATATCGCCCGGCTCAATAAACTGCCCGAAGGTACGGCCAGAAAGGAGGCACGCGCGTTTGGGCGGTTCATGCACAACGACAAGAAGCGGAGGGATTGCGTACTCAATGTGGTGATGCATCGCCCTGCTCGCTCATGGGAGTTCGCGGGCGGGTGAGAGGGCTTTTCCGTCTTTGTGTGAATCCAGGACCTGACCCTGTGACCCGGTTGAAGTCGCTGCAATGACCTAAGCGCTCGGGTGTTCTGA
>JAYRLJ010000470.1:0-2032 GCA_041905305.1 Hylemonella sp.
AGCTGCGCACCTACGGCCGCATGCTCGGCGTGGTGGCGCACCTGGCCCATGACCAGGCCGCGCTGCAGGACCTGCTCGGCCTGTTGGCCAACAAGAAGATGATCCTGATCGATACCACCGGCGTGGCGCCGCGCGATCCGCGCAAGCGCGAACTGCTGGAGGTGCTGGATCTGCCGGGCGTCAACCGCCTTCTGGTGCTCAATGCCGGCGGCCAGGGTGAGATCCTCGACGAGACCGTCGCCTCCTTCCGCGCCACCGGTGTGCAGCAGGCGGTGCTGTCCAAGATCGACGAAGCCGTCAAGCTCGGGCCTGCGCTCGACGCCGCCATCCGGCACCAGCTGCTGCTGCGTGGCGTCACCACCGGCCAGCGTGTGCCCGAAGACTGGGAGTCGGCCGACGCGAGCAAGCTGGTACGCATGTCGATGCGGGCGCCCGGCAAATCCGCCTACGACCCGCAGGCGTCCGACCTGGGCTTCATCTTCAGCCAGCCGGCCATGATGCCGCAGGGGATGCTCCATGCTTGAAACCGGCTTCCACCAAGGCGCCGGCCTGCAGGGATTGGCGTCGCACACCGCGCCGCGGTTGGTGGCCATGGCCAGCCATGGTGACCGTCCGAGCGAACTGCCGCTGCTGTGGGACCTCTGCGCGGCCTGGACCGAATTGGGCTACCCGGTCGTCGTGCTCGATGCCACCCACAATGAAACACCGCAGCAACCCGGCCTGCAGCAGCTGCTCGCCCCGGAATGCCGCAGCGAAGAACTGCCGCGCGAAGCCGCCGACATGGCTTGGCCGATCTACCCCGCCGGCCTGGGCCTGCGCCAGCTGTTCGTCGGTTCAGACCAGACCGGCTATGCACAACCGATGGGCCAGCTGGAGCAGCTGTTCCAGAACTACGACGTGGTGCTGCTGTACGCGCCCGCCGCCCTGCTGGCCGAGCGCCTGCCCGGCAGCGGCATCGCACCCTTGCTGACGGTCTCGGCCACCGGCAGTTCCGTGCTGACCGCCTACCAGGCGCTCAAATCGCTGTTGATCAATGGCCGGCTTCAACCTACCATTGTTTCCATGGTGGATGCCTCCGATCAGAGCAGCAAGGCGTGCGGCCAGAACCTGAACAAGAGCCTGCAGGACTGTGCCCGAAGCTTTCTCGGCCGCCAGGTGAACACCCTGTGCGTCGACATGCACCCCGCCAGCGACCCGGCGCTGCGCGACGTCAACCGGCTGGCATTGCGCCTGTTGGAGAGCGCAGTGACGCAGCCCTGGGAAAGCGCCCGTCCCGACTGGCACGCCGCCCATGACAGCGCGATGAGGAGTCATTGATGTACACCGCCAAAGGCCAACTCGACCGCGATGCCCTGATCCGGCAGTATTCGCCCCTGGTCCGACGTCTGGCCCATCACATGATGGCCAAGCTGCCGCCCAGCGTGCAGGTCGATGACCTGATCCAGGTCGGCCTGATCGGCCTGTCGGAGGCGCTGACCCGCTACGAGGCGACACAAGGCGTGCAGTTCGAGACCTTCGCCACCCAGCGCATCCGCGGTGCCATGATTGACGAGCTGCGCGAGAACGACTGGATGAGCCGTGGCTCACGCAAGAGTCAGAAAGAAATCGAAGGTGCCTTGCACCGCCTCGAGCACCGCCTGGGACGCAGCCCGAGCGAATCCGAGATCGCCGCCGAGCTCGGCATGAGCCTGGCGGATTACCAGACGCTGCTGGGCAAGGTGCAGGGCACGCAGTTGGTGTACCTGGAAGACATGTCCGGCAGTGAAGGCGACGACAGCTTCCTCGACCGCCATATGGTCGATGACGAGGGCGACCCAATGCAGCTGCTGCGCAACCAGCGCCTGCGCCAGTCCCTGGTCGAAGCGATCAAGGCCTTGCCCGAGCGCGAGCAGTACATCATGGGCATGTACTACGAGCACGACATGAACCTGAAGGAAATCGCCGCCGTGCTGGGGGTGACCGAGTCGCGCGTGTGCCAGCTGCACAGCCAGTCGATTGCCCGCCTGCGGGCCAAGATGCGGACCCACTGAGG
>JAYRLJ010000471.1:0-2024 GCA_041905305.1 Hylemonella sp.
GGGGGCGGACAGCCTGACCATCGGCGACCGCTCCACCATCTCCAACATGTGCCCCGAGTACGGCGCCACCGCCGCGCTGTTCTACATCGACCAGCAAACCATCGACTACCTGCGCCTGACCGACCGCGCGCCCGAGCAATTGGAGCTGGTGGAAACCTACGCGAAGCAGGCCGGGCTGTGGAGCAGCACCCTCAAGGACGTGCAGTACGAGCGCGTGCTGCACTTTGACCTCTCCACCGTGGTGCGCAACATGGCCGGCCCCAGCAACCCGCACCGCCGCCTGCCGGTGACGGCGCTGGCCGAGCGCGGCATTGCCGACGCCGCCAAGCTGACCGCCGGCCGCGCCGACGAAGCACAAGGGCTGATGCCCGATGGCGCCGTCATCATCGCCGCCATCACCAGCTGCACCAACACCAGCAACCCGCGCAACGTGATAGCCGCCGCCCTGCTGGCGCGCAACGCCAACCGGCTGGGGCTGACCCGCAAGCCCTGGGTGAAATCCTCGCTCGCGCCCGGCTCCAAGGCCGTCGAGCTGTACCTGAAAGAGGCTGGACTGCTGGACGATCTGGAAAAGCTGGGCTTCGGCATCGTCGCCTTTGCCTGCACCACCTGCAACGGCATGAGCGGCGCGCTCGACCCTGCCATCCAGCAGGAGATCATCGACCGCGACCTGTACGCCACCGCTGTCCTCTCAGGCAACCGCAACTTCGACGGCCGCATCCATCCATACGCCAAGCAGGCCTTCCTGGCCAGTCCTCCGCTGGTGGTCGCCTACGCCATCGCGGGCACGGTGCGCTTCGACATCGAGCAGGACGTGCTGGGTGTGGTGAACGGCCAGGCGATCCGCCTGAAAGACCTGTGGCCCAGCGACGAGGAAATCGACACCGTCGTGGCGGCCGCCGTCAAGCCCGAGCAGTACCGTGCGGTCTATGGGCCGATGTTCGCCATCCGCGCCGATAGCGGCGAGAAGGCCAGCCCACAGTACGACTGGCGCCCCCAGTCCACCTACATCCGTCGCCCGTCCTATTGGGACGCCGAAGGCGTGGGCGCACTGGCGGCCTACCCGCGCACGCTCAAGGCCATGCGCCCGCTCGCCCTGCTGCCCGACAACATCACCACCGACCACCTCTCGCCGTCCAACGCCATCCTGGCCGACAGCGCGGCGGGTGAATACTTGGCGAAGATGGGCCTGCCGGAGGAGGACTTCAACTCCTACGCCACGCACCGCGGCGACCACCTCACCGCCATGCGCGCCACCTTCGCGAATCCGCAACTGGTCAACGAAATGGCCGTGGTGGACGGCCAGGTGAAGAAGGGCTCACTGGCCCGCGTCGAACCCGAGGGCCAGGTGGTGCGCATGTGGGAGGCCATCGAGACCTACCTCAACCGCCGTCAGCCATTGATCATCATCGCCGGGGCCGACTACGGCCAGGGCTCCAGCCGCGACTGGGCCGCCAAGGGCGTGCGTCTGGCCGGAGTCGAGACCGTGGTGGCCGAGGGCTTCGAGCGCATCCACCGCACCAACCTGATCGGCATGGGCGTGCTGCCGCTGGAGTTCAAGCCCAGCGTGAACCGCCTGACGCTGCAGCTGGACGGCACCGAGACCTACGATGTCGAAGGCCAGCTCACGCCGCGCGCCGACCTCACGCTGCTGATCCACCGACGGAACGGCGAGACGGATCACGTGACCGTCACCTGCCGTCTGGACACGGCCGAGGAAGTCTCGGTGTACGAAGCCGGTGGCGTGCTGCAGCGCTTTGCGCAAGACTTCCTGGCCACGACCCGTTCCCCCGCACAGGAGGCACACGCATGAGCACCCGAACAAGTTCAGTTCCGCAGATCAGGATTGCTGCCACTTATATGCGCGGCGGTACCAGCAAGGGCGTGTTCTTCCGCCTGCAAGACCTGCCTGAGCGCTGTCAGGTGCCCGGCGCCGCACGCGACCGCCTGTTCCAGCGCGTCATCGGTAGCCCCGACCCCTACGGCGCGCAGATCGACGGCATGGGCGGTGCCACATCCAGCAC
>JAYRLJ010000079.1:0-10817 GCA_041905305.1 Hylemonella sp.
CCAGGCACCATTCGCTCGGCCAGCTCTTGGCAATCGGTGTCAGCACCTCCAGCAACAGCCTCGCCTCGTCGGCCGACTCCGCCGTGCCGGTGTGCTGCTCATCCACCAGCCGGGCGCAGTAAAGCTGCAGTGCCAGCGAGCCTTCGCAGTAGGCTTTTTGCGCCAGCAGCATGCGCTTGACGTCGGCGTGCTCGATGATGCGGATCTGCGGCTGAGCCGGGTCTTTGCCGGCGGCGCCGATCGTCCGGCCCTGCGGCCGGTTCTTGGCATAGTCGAGTGAGGCCTGGTAACCCGCCATGCCCAGCATGGTGGCCGCCATGCCAATGCCGATGCGCGCCTCGTTCATCATGTGGAACATGCAGCGCAGGCCTTGCCCAGGCTCGCCGACGAGGTAGCCAATCGCCCCGGCACTGCCACGCACTGGGTACTTGCCCTCGCCAAAATTCAGCAGCGTGTTGGTGGTGCCGCGCCAGCCGCACTTGTGGTTCAGGCCCGCCAGCGCGACGTCGTTGCGTTCGCCGGTGAGTTGCCCTTGGGCGTCGACCAGCTTCTTGGGCACGATGAAAAGCGAGATGCCACGCGTGCCCGGCACCGGCTTGCCGTCCGGCCCAGGAATCTTGGCCAGCACCAGGTGGATGATATTTTCGGTCAGCTCGTGCTCGCCGGCCGAGATCCACATCTTGTTGCCGGTCAGGCGATAGCGTGGCCCGAGCGGATCGGCAGCGAAGTCTGCGCCGTCCGGGATGGCCCGGGTGGCGATGTCGCTCAGGGAGGAGCCGGCCTGCGGCTCGCTCAGGCACATGGTGCCGGAGAAGCGGCCGGAAAACTCGTTCCGGGCGAACACCTCCTTCTGCAGCGGCGTGCCGTGCGCCATCAGCAGATTGGCGTTACCGGACGTCAGCAGGCCGGAGCCGATGCTGACCGAGGCCATGGCGAAGAAGGAATTGGCCGCGGCCTCCACCGTATAGGGCAACTGCATGCCGCCGATCTCGTAGTCCTGCGCCGCGCTGAGCATGCCGGAGGCGGCGTAGGCCTTCTGCGCCTCGTACGTGGCCTGCGGCAGGATCACCTTCTCGCCGTCGAAACGTGGCTCCTCGGTGTCCGCTGTGCGGTTGAACGGGGCGTACTTCTCGCGCGCGATGCGCTCGCAGGTGTCGAGCACGGCGTCAAAGGTTTCGCGGCTGTGGTCGGCAAAGCGTGCGCGCTGATTCAGGGAGGCGGCGTCGAGCCACTGGTAGAGCAGGAATTCGAGCGTCTGGCGGTAGCTCATGACAGTATGCTTCCTTGTCCCGGTCTGTGTTCGTCAACGTGTTGCCGTCACGCCCCGTGCCGGTGGTACGGCCATGCCGGGCGCCGTGGCTTTGGGGATCGGACAGCCAACCATGTTGGATGGCGCTCTGGGCTTGGGCCGGCGACGATTTGTGCTCGCACCATGAGGAGCTGGCCCAAGCCCAGAGCGCTTGACACGACAGTCGCGAGCGCGCCTTTACAGGACCTCAAACACGCCAGCCGCGCCCATGCCGCCACCAATACACATGGTGACGCAGACGCGCTTGGCGCCGCGACGCTTGCCTTCGATCAAGGCGTGGCCGGTCAGGCGCTGGCCGCTCACGCCGTAGGGGTGGCCCAGGGCGATCGCGCCGCCGTTGACGTTCAGGCGGTCGGCCGGGATGCCCAGCTTGTCGCGGCAGTACAGCACCTGCACGGCGAAGGCTTCGTTGAGTTCCCACAGGTCGATGTCGGACACCTTCAGGCCCAGCTTGGCGAGGACCTTGGGCACCGCGAACACCGGACCGATGCCCATTTCGTCTGGCTCGCAGCCGGCGACGGCAAAGCCGAGGAAGCGGCCCAGCGGCTTGAGGCCGCGCTTGGAAGCGAGCTCCTCGCTCATCACCACGCAGGCACCGGCACCGTCGGAGAACTGGCTGGCATTGCCAGCCGATACCAAGCCACCCGGCAGCGCCGAGCGCAGGCCGCTGATGCTTTCCTTGGTCGTCCCCTCGCGCGTGCCTTCGTCCTTGGCCACCGTCACCTCCTTGGTGATCAGGCCCAGGGTCTTGTCAGCAAAGCCGGCCGTGACGGTGATGGGCGCAATCTCGGCATCGAACAGACCGGCCGCCTGGGCGGCACAGGCCTTCTGCTGGCTGGCGGCACCATATTCGTCCATGGCATCGCGACCGATGTTGTAGCGCTTGGCCACCATCTCGGCGGTCTCTAGCATGGACCAATAGATCTCGGGCTTGGTCTTGGCCAGCGAAAGGTCGCGCAGCATGTGCAGGTTCATTTCCTGCTGCACGCAGGAAATGCTCTCCACGCCACCGGCCACATAGACATCGCCCTCACCGGCGATGACGCGCTGCGCGGCCAGTGCAATGGTCTGCAGGCCGGAGGAGCAGAAACGGTTGACCGTCATGCCCGAGACGCTGACCGGGCAACCGGCCTTGAGCGCAATCTGGCGGGCGATGTTGGCGCCGGTGGCCCCTTCGGGGTTGGCGCAGCCCATGATCACGTCCTCGACCTCGGCGGCTTCGATGCCGGCTCTTTGAATGGCGTGCTGCACGGCATGGCCCCCCAGGGTGGCGCCATGGGTCATGTTGAAGGCACCCTTCCAGCTCTTGGCCAGGGGCGTGCGGGCAGTGGAAACGATAACGGCGTTAGTCATGTCGGTTACTCCAAATCTGCGGCTCAGCCGTTGAACGTCTTGCCTTCGGCCACCAGGCGGGCCAACAGGGGCGCGGGTTGCCAGAACTGGGCATCGTCCAGCGGGTTCTTGGCAAAGCGTTTCATGCTCTGCACCACGTTGAACAGACCCACGGTGTCGGCGTACTGCATCGGGCCACCGCGGTGGATCGGGAAGCCGTAGCCGGTCAGGTAGACCATGTCGATGTCGCTGGCGCGCGAGGCAATGCCCTCCTCCAGGATGTGGGCGGCTTCGTTAACCAGCGAGTACACCAGACGCTGCACGATCTCTTCATCAGAAATCTTGCGCGGCGTGATGCCGAGGTCCTTGCGGTGTTTTTCGATCATGTCCACCACCAGCTGGCTGGGGATGGCATCGCGCTTGCCCGCCTGGTAGTCGTACCAGCCGGCGCCGGTCTTCTGGCCGAAGCGGCCCAGCTCGCACAGCAGGTCAGCCGTCTTGCTGTACTTCATGTGCGGCTTCTCGACATAGCGGCGCTTGCGGATGGCCCAGCCGATGTCGTTGCCCGCCAGGTCGCCCATGCGGAACGGACCCATGGCAAAACCGAACTTCTCGATCGCCTTGTCCACCTGCGCCGGCGTGCAGCCCTCCTCCAGCAGGAAACCGGCCTGGCGGCTGTACTGCTCGATCATGCGGTTGCCGATGAAGCCGTCGCAGACGCCGGAGACCACCGCCGTCTTCTTGATGGTCTTGGCTACCGACATGACCGTGGCCAGCACGTCCTTGGCGGTTTTCTCGCCGCGCACCACTTCCAGCAGCTTCATCACGTTGGCCGGGCTGAAGAAGTGCAGGCCGACCACGTCCTGCGGGCGCTGGGTGAAGGACGCGATCTTGTTGACGTCCAGCGTTGACGTGTTGGAGGCCAGGATGGCGCCCTGCTTCATCACCGCATCCAGCTGCTTGAACACCGCCTCCTTGACGCCCATTTCCTCGAACACGGCCTCGATCACCAGGTCGGCGTCCTTGAGGTCGTCGTAGCTCAGCGTGGTGCTCAGCAAGGCCATGCGTTGTTCGTACTTGTCCTGCTTGAGCTTGCCCTTGCCGACCTGGGCTTCGTAGTTCTTGCGGATGGTGGCAATACCGCGGTCCAGCGCCTCCTGCTTCATCTCCAGCATCTTGACCGGGATGCCGGCGTTGAGGAAGTTCATGGTGATGCCGCCGCCCATGGTGCCGGCGCCGATCACCGCCACGGACTTGATCTCGCGCTTGGGCGTGTCTTCCGGCACATCGGGAATCTTGGACGCGGCGCGCTCGGCCGCAAAGATGTGGCGCAGCGCGCGGCACTCAGGCGTCCACATCAGGTTGATGAAGATCTCGCGCTCGAACACCATGCCGTCATCGAACTTCTTCTTGGTGGCCGCTTCGACAGCGTCGACACACTTGACCGGCGCCGGGAAGTTCTTTGCCATGCCCTTGACCATGTTGCGGGCGAACTGGAAATAGGCGTCGCCCTGCGGGTGTGCCGCCTTCAGGTTGCGTACCAGCGGCAGCGGGCGGACATCGGCCTTCTCACGCGCAAGTGCAATGGCTTCCTCCAGCAGGGTTTCGGCCGACTTGGCCATCTTGTCAAACAGTTTCTGCCCCGGCACCTGGGCCAGCATCTCGGCCGGCACCGGCTCGCCGCTGACGATCATGTTCAGCGCCGGCTCCACCCCCAGGGCGCGCGGCAGGCGTTGTGTGCCACCGGCACCCGGAATCAGGCCCAGCTTCACTTCCGGCAGCGCCACCTTGCAGCCCGGAGCGGCAATGCGGTAATGGCAGCCTAGGGGAAGTTCCAGACCGCCGCCCATGGCGATGGTGTGCAGGGCGGCCACCACCGGCTTGTCGGAGTTCTCCACCGCGAGGATCAAGCTCAGCAGGTTGGGCTCCTGCAGCGCCTTGGGCGTGCCGAACTCCTTGATGTCGGCCCCGCCCGAGAAGGCTTTGCCGGCGCCGGTGATGACGATGGCCTTGACGGCGGCGTCGGCGTTCGCCCGCTCCAGCCCGGCGGCCACAGCCTGCCGTGTCGCCAGGCCCAGGCCATTGATGGGGGGATTGTTCAGCGTGATCACGGCCACGTCGCCATGCACTTGGTATTCAGCGCTCATGCTTGCGTTCCTCGGGTTTGAAAATAGAACGATCGTTCTTTTTTGATTGTAAAAGCATTGTGCTGCGGCGCCATGACGGCCTGTCGCAGCTGGGACAAGGTTGGGTCACACATGGCGGACGGTCTCAGACCTCCAGCCACTCCTTGCGGATGTAGGTGTCCTGGCGCAACCCGTCGGGTGTGCCTTCGAACACGATGCAGCCGTGCCCCATCACCAGGGCACGGTCGGAGATCGCCATCGCGATGGTCAGCTTCTGCTCGATCAGCAGCACCGAGATGCCGCGCTCCTTGAGCTTTTTCAGGTACTCGCCCACCAGCTCGACGATCTTGGGCGCCAGGCCTTCGGTCGGCTCGTCGATGATGATCAGGTCCGGGTCGCCCATCAGCGTGCGGCACAGCGTGAGCATCTGCTGTTCGCCACCGGACAGCACGCCGGCCTCGGTGTGCTGTCGTTCCTTCAGGCGCGGGAACATGGCGTACATGTCGTCGAAGCTCCAGCGGCTGCCGTTGCCCGCGCCCTTCTGCCCCAGCAGCAGGTTCTGGTGCACGGTGAGCTTGGGGAAGATGTCACGGTTCTCCGGCACGTAGCCGATGCCCAGGTGCGCCACCTCGAAGGCCTTGCGGCCACGGATGTCCTGCCCCTTCCACTGGATTTGGCCTTCGCAGTCGACCAGGCCCATGATGGCCTTGGCGGTGGTGGAGCGGCCCGAGCCGTTGCGCCCGAGCAGGGCCACGATTTCGCCGGGCTGCACCTCGAAATGGACGCCGTGCAGCACATGGCTTTTGCCATAGAAGGCGTGCAGGTTCTCAATCTTCAGCATGTCAGGACTCCGCAGGGCCGTCCCAAGGAGGACTGGGCCCCCTCGGGGGGCAGTGAGTACACAAAGTGACGAACGTGGGGGCACATGTTCAATGTCCCCCGGCCTGCGCGTCGGCCACGGTGGAACCCAGGTAGGCTTCCTGTACCTTGGCGTTGGCGCGCACCGCCTCCGGCGTATCGAAGGCGATCACTTCGCCGTAGACGACCACGGCGATCTTGTCGGCCAGGCCGAACACCACGCCCATGTCGTGCTCCACCGTCAACAGCGTCTTGCCTTCGGTCACCTCGCGGATGAGGTGGATGAAGCGCGCCGTCTCGCTCTTGCTCATGCCGGCGGTCGGCTCGTCGAGCAGGATCACGCTGGCGCCGCCGGCGATGGTGATGCCGATCTCCAGCGCACGCTGCTCGGCATAGGTCAGGTTCATGGCCAGCACATCGCGCTTCTTGTCCAGGCGGATCATCTCCAGCAGCCGCTCGGTGCGGTCGTTGGCATCTTCGAGGTCGGCCAGGAACTTGAAGAAGGTATAGCGGTAACCCAGGCTCCACAGCACCGCACAGCGCAGGTTCTCGAACACGCTGAGCTTGGGGAAGATGTTGGTGATCTGGAAGCTGCGGGAGAGGCCCATGCGATTGATCTCATAGGGCTTCTTGCCGTCGATGCGCTGGCCATGCAGCAGCACCTCACCGCTGCTGGGGCCGAAGCGCCCGCTGATCAGGTTGAACAAGGTGGACTTGCCGGCACCGTTGGGGCCGATCACCGCCACCCGCTCGCCCGACTGCACCGCGAGGTTGACGCCGCGGATGATCTCGGTCTTGCCGAAACTCTTGCGCACGTCCTTCAGCTCAAGGGCGTAAGCTGCCTTCATGTCTGGAGACCCACTCATAGCGTCTCCCTCCGCTTGATTTCCTTCTCGATGTCTTCCTGGATCACGCCCCAGTCATACTGGTAGTGCCGGCGGCACAGCTCGAACAGGCCCAGGCCGGTCAGCAGCACGAAGACGGCGCCAAACCAGTGGTCCAGGCTCTGGGTGTTGAGGTCGATGCCGACGAAGCGCAGCGTAGGCCCCATGGCAGCATTGAGCTGCAGGTGGTAGACCATCTCGATCATCACCGCCGCACCCAGCAGCAGCACCAGCGCCGACACCGCCAGCCCGAGATAGCTCACCCACAGCTTGCGCAGGAAGCCAAAGCTGGCCACGCGCAGGTTCATCATGATCAGGCTGGCAATGCCGCCCGGGGCGTACATCACCATGAAGAGGAAGATCAAGCCCAGGTACAGCAGCCAGGCCTTGGTCAGCTCCGACAGCAGCACCGAGGCCAGCACCATCAGCACGCCGCCAATGATGGGCCCGAAGAAGAAGGTGGCACCGCCTAGAAAGGTGAATAACAGGTAGGCGCCGGAACGGTGCGCCCCCACCACCTCCGCGGTAACGATCTCGAACAGGATGGTGCCCAGGCCGCCGGCAATGCCGGCAAAGAAGCCGGAGATGATGAAGGCCAGGTAGCGCACCCGCTGCGTGTTGTAGCCGATGAACTCCACCCGCTCGGGGTTGTCGCGCACCGCGTTGAGAATGCGCCCCAGCGGTGTGCGCGTGAAGGCGAACATCAGTGCCACGCAGACGAAGGTGTAGACCGCGATCAGGTAGTAGACCTGGGTGGCCGGGCCGAAACTGATGCCGAAGAAGGGCTGGCCGACCACCCGGTTGCCCGAGACGCCGGCCTCGCCGCCGAAGAACTCGGAGAACATCAGCGACATGGCGAACACCAACTCGGCCATGCCCAGCGTGATCATGGCGAAGGGCGTACCGGCCTTGCGCGTGGTCACGAAGCCGAACAGCACGGCAAAGCCTAAGCCGGCGAAACCACCGACGATGGGCAACAGGCTCACCGGGATCGGCAAGGTGCCCTTGCTCACCATGTTCAGCGCATGGATGGCCATGTAGGAGCCCAGACCGGAATACACCGCATGGCCGAAGCTGAGCATGCCGCCCTGCCCCAGCAGCATGTTGTAGGACAGACAGGCGATGATGGCAATGCCCATCTGCGACAGCATGGTCACCGACAGGCTGCTGGTAAACACCTTGGGCGCGAAGAACAGGATCAGCGCAAAGAAGCCCCAGACAATCCAGCGTCCGACGTTGTAGGGTTTGAATTCGTAGTACTGCGTGGCCATGGCGTCACTCGTCTCGTGTTCCCAGCAATCCCTTGGGCCGGAAGATCAGGATCAGGACCAGGAACAGGTAAGGCAGGATGGGCGCCACCTGCGACAGGGTGAGCTTGACGACCGAGTTGTTCTTCGCCGCCTCGCTGAGCTCGATGCCCAGCTGCTGCGCCAGCGTGATGAAGGAATAGTCCACCGCCACTGCAAAGGTCTGGATGACGCCGATCAGCACCGAGGCCAGGAAGGCGCCCGAAAGCGACCCCAGGCCACCGACCACCACCACCACGAAGATCACGGAGCCGACCGTGGCGGCCATGGCCGGCTCGGTGACGAAGGTGCTGCCACCGATCACGCCACCGAGGCCCGCCAGGGCCGCGCCGGCGCCAAACACCAGCATGAAGACGCGCGGCACGTTGTGACCCAGTGCCTCGACCATTTCAGGGTGCGTGAGCGCGGCCTGGATCACCAGACCGATACGGCTGCGCGTCAGCATCAACCACAAGGCGATCAGCATGCAGACGGCCACCAGCATCATGAAGCCGCGGGTGGCCGGGAACGGCGAGCAAACCACGCGCACCGCCGCATCCGCCGCCTGACACAGCTCGGCCGGCGCAGCGCCCCAGACCAGACTCAGGCCCTGCAGCGAATGGTGGATCAGCGTGAACATCGGGCCCTGCAGCAGCTCCGGCGGACGGAATTCCACGGCCGTGCGGCCCCAGACCAGCTGCACCAGTTCCAGGATGATGTAGGACAGGCCGAAGGTGATCAGGAGTTCTGGCACATGGCCGTACTTGTGCACTTTGCGCAGCGCGAGGCGCTCGAACACGCCGCCCAGCACACCCACCACCAGCGGCGCCAGCACGAGGCCAGGCCAGAAGCCGACCAGTTGCGCGATCGAATAGCCGATGTAGGCCCCCAGCATGTAGAAGCTGGCGTGCGCGAAATTGAGCACGCCCATCATGCTGAAGATCAGCGTGAGACCAGAACTGAGCATGAACAGCAACAGCCCGTAGCTCAAGCCGTTGAGCATGGAGATGATGAAAAATTCCATCTGGAGAGATCGGTACGCCTTTGGGCGACGTTCATGAAACAGGAGGACACCGCGGAACCGGCTTCGCCGGGCCGCTGGTGTCGCACCCCAAGGGGGGGCTGAGACCTGCGGCTCCAAACCTGCCTGCGCAGGTTTGGACAGGTCGAAGAGCCTTGGCCTCTGGCCTAGGCCCCTCGGCGGTTAGCGCACACCGTGCGCGTAGCCTGGGGGTGATCGTGGATTACGGGCGCTTCATCTGGCAGCTGGTCGGCGTGCTGGCGATATAGGCCGGGAACTCCTTCACCAGGGCCAGCGTCATGCCGGTGTTCTCCACGCTGTAGGGGAACTTCTTGTCAGCCTTCTGCCAGACCGTCAGGTACAGCGGCTGCTGCAGCTGGTGGTCGGTCTTGCGCATCTCCACGTCGCCGTTGTAGCTCTTGAACTTCATGCCTTCCAGCGCCGCCGCCACCTTGACCGGGTCGGTCGACTTGGCCTTGGCCATGGCTTCGCCGAGCGCGGTGTAGATGTGGATGATGGAGCCGGTGTAGAAGTCGTCCTTCATCTTCTCCTTGTACTCGGTTTGCCACTGGCCCATCTGGCCGCCCATGTTGTAGTGGTTGTAGGAGACCTGGAACACGCGGCCCGCACCGCCCTGGCCCAACGCCGTCGGCGTGCCGGTCACGCCAGCGTAGTAGGTGTAGAACTTGCCGGTGTAGCCACCTTCGTTGGCGGCCTTGATCAGCAGGGCCAGGTCGGAACCCCAGTTGCCGGTGATCACGGTGTCCGCGCCAGCGGCCTTGACCTTGGCGATGTAGGGCGAGAAGTCGCGCACCTGGGCCAGCGGTGTCAGATCTTCGCCCACCACCTTGACGTCGGGCCGCTTCTGGGCCAACAACTCCTTGGCGTACTTGGCCACCTGATGGCCGTGCGAGTAGTTCTGGTTGAGCAGGTAGACCTTCGAGACGCTCTTGTCGTCCTTCATGAAGGTGGTCAGGGCTTCCATCTTCATCGACGTGTCGGCATCGAAGCGGAAGTGCCAGTAGTTGCACTTGCTGTTGGTGAAGTCGGGGTCGATGGCCGAATGGTTCAGGAACAGGATTTCCTTGCCCGGGTTGCGCTCGTTGTGCTTGGCCACGGCGTCGATCAGTGCGCCAGCGACCGAGGAGCCGTCACCCTGGGTGATGTAGCGGATGCCCTGGTCGGTAGCCGCCTTCAGCGCGTTCAGGCTTTCGGCCGGACTGAGCTTGTTGTCGAAGGCCACCACCTCGAACTTGACGCCCGCAGGATTGGTCTTGTTGAACTTCTCGGCGAAGAACTGGAAGCCCTTCAACTGGTTGCTGCCGACCGGGCCCATCAGGCCGGACAGCGGGTCAATGAAGGCGATCTTGACGGTTTCGCCCTTTTGGGCGAAAGCGGCGCCGGCAAAGGCCAGGGCAGCCGAGGCTGCGACGATTTTCACGGTGAACTTCATCTGGTGTCTCCTCGTTGTCAAAACGGATTCAGCGTACAGCGATTCATGCCGCGAGTCGCTAGGGATTGCCCTAAAGCTATCGCCTTCGCGACTGACACTGCGGCTTGTCCCCATGCGGTCTCAGGAATTGGGCAGCGTGTAGTCCTTGAGCTGCTCGCGCAGCTTGGTCTTGAGCATCTTGCCGGTGGCGCCCAGCGGAATGGCGTCAACGAAGATGACGTCATCCGGGATCTGCCACTTGGCGGTCTTGCCTTCGTAGAACGCCAGCAGCTCCTCGCGCGTTACCTCGGCGCCGGGTTTCTTCACCACCACGACCACCGGGCGCTCATCCCATTTCGGGTGCTTGACGCCGATACAGGCCGCCATGGCGACCGCCGGATGGGCGACCGCGATGTTTTCCACGTCGATGGAGCTGATCCACTCGCCGCCGGACTTGATGACGTCCTTGCTGCGATCGGTGATCTGCATGTAGCCGTCCGGGTCGATGGTGGCCACGTCGCCGGTGGGGAACCAGCCGTGGCCCTGGGCGTCCTTGCGCAGCGGATCAC
>JAYRLJ010000080.1:0-5360 GCA_041905305.1 Hylemonella sp.
GGACAGCCCGGAGGTGCCGCCCGAGAAGCGGCCGTCGGTCAGCAAGGCACAGGCTTTGCCCAGGCCCTTGGACTTGATGTAGCTGGTGGGGTAGAGCATTTCCTGCATGCCGGGGCCGCCTTTCGGCCCTTCGTAGCGCACCACCACCACGTCGCCCGCCTTCACCTGGTCGGCCAGGATGTGCTCCACCGCCTCGTCCTGCGACTCGACCACATGGGCCGGGCCTTCGAAAACAAGCAGGCTGTCATCCACGCCGGCGGTCTTGACCACGCAGCCGTCCAGCGCGATGTTGCCGCGCAGCACCGCCAGCCCGCCTTCCTTGGAGAAGGCATGTTCGAAGGAGCGGATGCAACCATTGGCGCGATCCAGGTCCAGACTGGGCCAGCGCGTGGCCTGGCTGAACGCCACCTGGGTCGGGATACCTGCGGGGCCGGCCATGTAGAAGGTCTTGACCGCCTCGCTCGGCTGGCGGGCAACGTCCCACTGGTCCAGCGCCTCCTTCATGGTCTTGGCGTGGATGGTGGGCACGTCGGTGTGCAGCTTGCCGGCACGGTCCAGCTCACCCAGGATGGCCATGATGCCGCCGGCGCGGTGCACGTCCTCGATGTGGTACTTGTTGGTGTTGGGCGCCACCTTGCACAGCTGCGGCACCTCGCGCGACAGGCGGTCGATGTCGGACATGTCGAATGCAATGCCGGCCTCCTGCGCCGCAGCCAGGATGTGCAGGATGGTGTTGGTCGAGCCGCCCATGGCGATGTCCAGGGTCATGGCGTTTTCGAACGCCTTCTTGCCGATGGCGCGCGGCAGCACGCTCATGTCGCCCTGCTCGTAGTGACGCTTGCACAGCTCGACAATGGTGCGTCCTGCCTGCTTGAACAATTGCTCGCGGTCGGCGTGCGTGGCCAGCACCGTGCCATTGCCCGGCAAGGACAGGCCCAGTGCCTCGGTCAGGCAGTTCATCGAATTGGCGGTGAACATGCCGGAGCAGGAACCGCAAGTCGGGCAGGCCGAGCGCTCGACCTCGGCCAGGTCGGCGTCCGACACCTTGGCGTCGGCGGCCATCACCATCGCGTCGATCAGGTCCAGCTTCTTGATCTCGATGGTCTGCGTGCCCGGCACCGCCAGGCGCACCTTGCCGGCCTCCATCGGGCCGCCGGAGACGAACACCACCGGAATGTTAAGCCGCATGGCCGCCATCAGCATGCCGGGGGTGATCTTGTCGCAGTTGGAAATGCACACCAACGCGTCGGCGCAATGCGCGTTGACCATGTACTCCACCGAGTCGGCAATGATGTCGCGGCTGGGCAGCGAGTACAGCATGCCATCGTGGCCCATGGCAATGCCGTCGTCCACGGCGATGGTGTTGAACTCCTTGGCCACGCCACCGACGGCTTCGATCTCGCGGGCCACCAGCTGGCCCAGGTCCTTCAGGTGCACATGGCCGGGCACGAACTGGGTGAAGGAGTTGGCAATGGCGATGATGGGCTTGCTGAAATCGCCGTCCTTCATGCCAGTGGCGCGCCAGAGTGCGCGTGCACCGGCCATGTTGCGGCCGTCAGTCGAGGTTTTGGAGCGGTAGGCTGGCATGGTGATGTCGAAGCGGTGATGGAAAGGAAAATGCTGGAAGGATTATGTCCCAGCAGTCGAAAGGGCCAGAGACGGCAGGGACATGGAAGCAGCCCGTCACCAGGGCACGACTCGGCGCGGCACGCGCAGGCTGGCCGGGTTCAGCGGGCCTCAGGGCCGCTTGCGCTTGGTTCCGAGTGCGGTCTGGCTGCGGTCGATGCGCGCCTGGCGGCGCTTGTCCTCGCGCGCCATGGCCTGGCGCCGCGTATAGCCGGAGGCATCGGCCCACGCCCACCAGACCACGGCCAGCGCGAACGGCGCCAGCACCAGCCACCAGCTCCACTGGGCCACCGGGGTGACGTCCAGATACTTGAGGACCAGCAGCACCAGCCCGAGACCGAGAAAATACATGTCAATTCCCTAGAGTTCCAATGGCCTAGCGCAACACGCTGTCAACCGAAGGCCCTAAAATATCGTTCCTTGCTTAATTTAACCCAACCCACGAGGAAATGATGAAACGTGCTCTGTTTGCTCTGGTCGCTGCTGTTTCCGTGACCGCCCCCGCCTTCGCCGACCAGGCTCTGGCCACCTCCAAGAACTGCATGGCCTGCCACGCCGCTGACAAGAAGCTGGTTGGCCCGGCGTTCAAGGACATCGCCAAGAAGTACGCCGGCGACAAGGCTGCCGCTGACAAGCTGGCCGAGAAGGTCATCAAGGGCGGAGCTGGCGTCTGGGGTCCGGTGCCGATGCCGGCTAACCCGCAAGTCAGCGCCGACGAGTCCAAGAAGCTCGTGGCCTGGATTCTGGCTACCAAGTAAGCTGGTCTCCACGCAACAAAAAGCCCGCCTAGGCGGGCTTTTTGCTTTCCGGAGAGCGCTCTCGCGTGGCGCCCCAGAACGGCAAGACAACGTGCTCGAGCGTCGTCTTGCCCGCTGGGCTCAGTTGGTCTGCGCCAGCTGCTCCAGGATGGCCGGGTTCTCCAGCGTGCTGGTGTCCTGGGTAATCGCCTCGCCCTTGGCGATCGAGCGCAGCAGGCGGCGCATGATCTTGCCGGAGCGGGTCTTGGGCAGGTTGTCACCGAAGCGGATGTCCTTCGGCTTGGCAATCGGACCGATCTCCTTGGCCACCCAGTTGCGCAGCTCGTTGGCGATCTGCTTGGCTTCCTCGCCGGTCGGGCGCGGACGCTTGAGCACCACGAAGGCGCAGATCGCCTCGCCGGTCAGGTCGTCCGGGCGGCCCACCACAGCGGCCTCGGCCACCAGGTCGGTCTTGGCCACCAGGGCGGACTCGATCTCCATCGTGCCCATGCGGTGGCCGGACACATTGAGCACGTCGTCAATGCGGCCGGTGATGCGGAAGTAGCCGCGGTCTTCGCTGCGTACCGCACCGTCACCGGCCAGGTAATAGCCCTTGAGCTCCTCGGGGAAGTAGCTCTTCTTGAAGCGCTCCGGGTCACCCCAGATGGTGCGGATCATCGACGGCCAGGGCTTCTTCACCACCAGAATGCCGCCCGCGCCGTTGGGCACGTCATGGCCGGCCTCATCGACAATCGCGGCCGTGATGCCCGGCAGCGGCAGCGTGCAGGAGCCCGGCACGAGCGGCGTAGCGCCCGGCAGCGGCGTGATCATGTGGCCACCGGTTTCGGTCTGCCAGAAGGTGTCGACGATCGGGCAACGCTCGCCGCCGACGTGCTTGTAATACCACATCCAGGCTTCCGGATTGATCGGCTCGCCCACCGAACCCAGGATGCGCAGGCTGCTCAGGTCGGAACGGGCCGGGTGCACCTTCTCATCGCCTTCGGCAGCCTTGATCAGCGAACGGATCGCGGTCGGCGCGGTGTAGAAAATCGTGCACTTGTGCTTCTCGATCATCTGCCAGAAGCGGCCGGCGTTCGGGTAGGTCGGCACGCCCTCGAACACGATCTGGGTGGCACCGGCGGCCAGCGGGCCATAGGCCACATAGGTGTGGCCGGTGATCCAGCCGATGTCGGCGGTGCACCAGAAGATGTCGTCCGGACGCAGGTCGAAGGTCCAGTCCATGGTCAGCTTGGCCCACAGCAGGTAGCCGCCCGTGGAGTGCTGCACGCCCTTGGGCTTGCCGGTGGAGCCCGAGGTGTAGAGGATGAACAGCGGGTGCTCGGCGCCCACGACTTCCGGCTTGCACTCGGGGCTCTGGCCGGCCAACGCTTCGGCGAAGGTCTTGTCACGGCCGGCCACCATGTTGCAGGCGGTGGCGGTGCGCTGGTAGACCAGCACGGTCTTGATGCTCTCGCAGCCGCCCATGGCCAGCGCCTCGTCCACGATGCCCTTGAGCGGCAGTTCCTTGCCGCCGCGCATCTGATAGTTGGCGGTGATCACGGCCACGGCGCCGGCATCGATGATGCGCTCCTGCAGCGACTTGGCCGAGAAGCCGCCAAACACCACCGAGTGGGTGGCACCGATGCGCGCGCAGGCCTGCATGGCCACCACGCCTTCGATGGTCATGGGCATGTAGACCAGCACGCGGTCACCCTTCTTGATGCCCAGGGCCTTGAGCGCGTTGGCGAACTGGCTTACCTTGGCCAGCAGTTCTTTGTAGGTGACCTTGGTCACCGCGCCGTCGTCGGCTTCGAAGATGATGGCGGTCTTGTTCTCGACCGGCGTGCCCATGTGTTTGTCGAGGCAGTTGGCCGAAGCATTGAGTTCACCATCGTCGAACCACTTGTAGAACGGGGCATTCGACTCGTCCAGCGTACGGGTGAAGGGCTTGTTCCAAACCACGTTCTCGCGTGCCAGCTTGGCCCAGAAGCCTTCGAAATCCTTTTCGGCGGCATCGCACATGGCCTGGTAGCCAGCCATGCCGGAAATCCGCGCTGCCTTGACGACCGACTCGGCCGGCGGGAAAACGCGGTTCTCGACCAGAACGGATTGGATGGCAGACGAAGGTGAACTCATGGCTTGTTTCCTCTGATATTGAAATTGGATCGCCCCGGAATGTCGTGGCTGGCGCTTACAAGTCACTGACTTGACACATGGCTCGGTCAGGCCGTCCGCCAATGTACCGAAACCCGGCCTGAATTGAAATGCGGCCTAAAATCCTTGATCTACATAGAAACCCGCACAACGTCCCTATGTCCAGTCCCGAACCGTCCAAGTCCTCCCCCCTGCGCCCCCTGCCCGCCCTCATCTTTTCCAGCCGCTGGCTGCAGCTGCCGCTGTACCTCGGTCTGATCGCCGCCCAAGGCGTCTACGTCTACCACTTCCTGGTGGAGCTGCTGCACCTGATCGAGGCCGCCTTTGGCAGCCAGACGGCGCTACAGGCGCTGGTGTCGAGCATCGGCTACAAGTCGGACGCCCCCATCGTGGCGCTGAACGAGACGGTGATCATGCTGGTGGTGCTGGCGCTGATCGACGTGGTCATGATCTCCAACCTGATGATCATGGTGATCGTCGGCGGCTACGAGACCTACGTGAGTCGCATGGACCTGGAAGGTCATCGCGACCAGCCGGAGTGGCTGAGCCACGTGAACGCCTCGGTCCTCAAGGTGAAGCTGGCCACCGCCATCATCGGCATCAGCTCGATCCACCTGCTCAAGACCTTCATCAACGCCGACTACTACAGCGACCGCGTGCTGATTGCGCAGACTGCGATCCACATCACCTTCCTCCTGTCGGCCATTGCCATCGCCTTCACCGACAAGCTGATGTCGGCGCCGGCCGCCGCCGACCACTGATCAACCCTACCGCCCTCTTCTCACCATGACCACCATCATCAAACAGAACGACCTGATCGAGTCCGTCGCCGCCGCGCTGCAG
>JAYRLJ010000080.1:5370-10792 GCA_041905305.1 Hylemonella sp.
TACTACCACCCCGCCGACTACATCGCCCATCTGGCCCGTGCCTATGCGCGCGAACAGAGCCCGGCTGCCAAGGATGCGATTGCGCAGATCCTGACCAACAGCAAGATGAGCGCCACCGGCCACCGCCCGATCTGCCAGGACACCGGCATCGTCAACGTGTTCCTGAAGATCGGCATGGATGTGCGCTTCGAGGGCTTCACCGGCAGTCTGGATGACGCCATCAACGAAGGCGTGCGCCGCGGCTACAACCACCCGGACAACATGCTGCGTGCCTCCGTCGTGGCCGACCCGCAGTTCGCGCGCAAGAACACCAAGGACAACACGCCCGCGGTCATCTTCACCGAGATCGTGCCGGGCAACAAGGTCGACGTGACCGTGGCCGCCAAGGGCGGCGGCAGCGAGAACAAGAGCAAGATGGTCATGCTCAACCCAAGCGACTCCGTCGTCGACTGGGTGCTCAAGACCGTGCCCACCATGGGCGCCGGCTGGTGCCCGCCCGGCATGCTCGGCATCGGCATCGGTGGTACCGCTGAGAAGGCGGTGCTGATGGCCAAGGAAAGCCTGATGGACGACATCGACATGTACGAACTGCAGGCCAAGGCCGCCAAGGGCGAAAAGCTGACCCAGGTGGAAGAACTGCGCTTGGATCTGTACGAGAAGGTCAACGCGCTGGGCATTGGCGCCCAGGGCCTGGGCGGCCTGACCACGGTGCTGGACATCAAGATCAAGATGTACCCCACGCACGCGGCCAGCAAGCCGGTGGCCATGATCCCCAACTGCGCCGCCACGCGCCACGCGCATTTCGTGATGGATGGCTCGGGCCCGGTCTACCTCGACCCGCCGAGCCTGGACCTGTGGCCCAACGTCGACTGGACGCCTGACACCCAGAAGAGCAAGCGCGTCAACCTGGACACGCTCACCAAGGAAGAAGTGGCGAGCTGGAAGCCGGGCGATACCCTGCTGCTCAACGGCAAGATGCTGACCGGCCGCGATGCCGCACACAAGCGCATTCAAGACATGCTGGCCAAGGGTGAAAAGCTGCCGGTGGACTTCACCAACCGCGTGATCTACTACGTTGGCCCGGTCGATCCGGTGAAGGACGAAGCCGTCGGCCCAGCCGGCCCGACCACCGCCACCCGCATGGACAAGTTCACCGAGATGATGTTGGCCCAGACAGGCCTGATCGCCATGATCGGCAAGGCCGAACGCGGCCCGGAAGCCATCAAGGCAATCGAGAAGCACAAGAGCGCCTACCTGATGGCCGTCGGCGGTGCCGCCTACTTGGTGAGCAAGGCCATCAAGACCGCCAAGGTGGTGGGCTTCGAAGACCTCGGCATGGAAGCCATCTATGAGTTCGACGTGGTCGACATGCCCGTCACCGTGGCGGTGGACTCCGGCGGCACCAGCGCGCACATCACCGGCCCGGCCGAGTGGAGCAAGCGCATCGCCAGCGGCGAGTTCAAGGGCATCTCGCTGGCCACCGCTTGAGCCCAGCCGAGCATCCCGTCGGCGTGTTCGACAGCGGCCTGGGGGGGCTTAGCATCCTCCAGGCCCTGCGGGCTGAACTGCCGGCCGAGGATTTCGTCTATGTGGCCGACAGCGGCCACGCACCCTATGGCGAACGCGATGCGGCGCATGTCATCGAGCGCAGCCTGGCGATCACGCGCCATCTGTTGACGGTGCATCACATCAAAGCCTTGGTGGTGGCCTGCAACACGGCCACCGCGGCCGTCACCCACCTGCTGCGCGAGCAGTACCCGCAACTGCCCATCGTCGGCGTCGAGCCGGCGCTCAAGCCCGCCGCTCAGTTGAGCAGGACTGGCCGGGTTGGCGTCATGGCTACCCGCAGTACGCTGGAGAGTCGCAAGTTCCAGTCCCTGCTGGCCTCATTGGAGGATCAGGCCGAGTTCATCCTGCAACCCTGCGACGGCCTGGCCGACGCCATCGAGCGCCACGACGCTACCAAAATGGAAGCGCTCTGCGCCCGCTACACGGGGGCTATGGGTCGATTTGGCAACGATTCCGGCACCATCGACACGCTGGTGCTGGGCTGTACCCACTACCCCTTCGCCGGCGCCCAGTTGCATGCCCTGCTTGGGCCAGAAGTGCAGTTGCTGGAAACCGGTGCCCCGGTCGCGCGGCAAACGCGCCGCCTGCTGCACGAACGGGGCCTGCTCCGAGAGACCTCGACGCCCCGGCTCCAGTTCTATTCCACTGGCCACCCCGAGCGCCTGCAGACCGCCGTTCGGGACTGGCTGCATCTCGACACCCCGGTCGAGATGCTGCCCATCTGATCGCACGGCCTGCCACACTGTGGCGCGGGCAGGCGCTTCACATCAGTCGATGCCTATCTTGCGGTCGCGGATCAGGGCCGACAGCAGACGGGTTTCGTTTGCAATCGTCGCGCGGAAGGTCGTTGCATCCTGCGCTACGGCCTCGCCGCCGAGTTCGGCAAAGCGTTGACGGACCTCGGGCATGGCCATCACCTTGGCGACTTCGCTGCCCAGCCGCGCCACCACCTCGGGCGGGGTGGCCACCGGCGCAAAGAGGCCGAACCAGTTGCCCAGTTCCACACCCTTGATGCCGAGTTCGGTCAACGTCGGCACGTCAGGAAAGAACTGAGAGCGACGAGTGCCGGTCACGGCCAGTAGCTTCGCCCGGCCTTCTCGCACGTGCTGGAAGCCGGTAGCGGGATCGAAGTAGTAATCGATCTGGCCCGCCAGGATGTCTTGCAGCGCCGGAGCGGCGCCCCGGTAGGGCACGTGCACGACGTCGACGCCCGCTTGCTGCTTGAACAGTTCGCCCACCAGGTGCATCTGCGTGCCCGGGCCGCCCGAGCCGTAGGTCAGCTTGCCCGGGCTGGCCTTGGCCAGCCGCACCAACTCGTTGGCGGTCTTCACTGGCAGGTCTTTCCGGGCCACCAGGTAAAGCTGGGCGTAACCGATGCTGGCCACGGGCTGCAAGTCCTTCTCGGGCGTCAGCGCGGGCTTGAACAGAAACGGATTGGCAGTCTGCACCGAGATCGGCGCCACCATGAGCGTGTAGCCATCGGCCGGCGCCTTGCTCACCTCGGATACACCAAGATTGCCGCTGGCACCCGGTTTGTTGTCAACAATCACCGGCTGGCCCAGTGCCTTCTGCAAGGGTGCGGCGACCACGCGCGCCATGACGTCGGTAGTCCCCCCGGCCGCGAAACCAACGACAAGACGAATAGGTCGGGCGGGCCACACCGATTGCGCCGTCGCCGGTGCGGCGGCAGCGACTGCACAGGCCACGGCAGCGGCCTGCACCAGATGACGGCGCAGAAGGGATGAAACAGTGTTCTTCATGGAATGTCTCCTTTTGTCTGCCCTCGAGGGGCGGTTGGTGGATCAAGGGAAGTTGTGTTCGCCGCCTCAGGCGCGCGTCGTCATGCAGGGCAACTGGGCAGCACGGATGAGCCGCGTCTCCTGCGTCACGATCAGATGCCCGGAGGCGGCGAGGTAGGCTGGAAAATCCGGATGGCTGTCACGCGCCCGGCAACGCGTTTCGTAGTCCGCCAGACTGTCGTAGCCCCAAAGGTGGACGAACTGGTTCTGCGGCCCCACCAAACTGGTCCAGAAACCCAGCGGATGGCCCAACGTCTCCAGCAAGATCGGCATTGCGAGACGGTCGAAGACCTCGATGAACTCGCCCATCTTGCGCGGCACGACGGTGTAGATGCGGTGATCGACGAGTGCCTTGCTCATGCGATTCTCCCGGCACGGTCGGCGATGTGATGCGCGGCCAGGTAGCCAAATGTCATGTTGGGCCCGTGCGTGATGCCGGCACCAGGGTAGTTGCCCCCCATGATGCTGGCGCGGTCGTTGCCCACCGCGTACAGGCCGGGGATGGGCATGCCGTTGCCCGCCAGCACCTCGCCCGCCACGCTGGTGCGCAGGCCATCGAAAGTGCCGAGATCGCCCATCACCACCTTAACCGCGTAGTACGGTCCATTCTGCAGTGGCGCCACGCAGGGATTCGGCGTGTGGTCGGGATCCGCCAGGTAACGGTTGAAGGCGGTGCGGCCGCGGCCATAGGCAGCGTCCTCGCCATGTGCTGCGCCTGGGTTGTAGTCGCGCACCGTCTGCTCAAGGCCGGCGGCGTCAATGCCGGCCTTCTGCGCCAGCTCGGCCAGCGTGCGGCCTTCGATCAGGTAGCCGTTGCGCAGGAAGCGACCGATCGGCATGGGCGCCGGCTTCACATAGCCCAAGCCGTACTTGCCGAGTGTGGCCTTGTCGCAGACCAGCCACATCGCCGCCTCCGCCTGGCCGCCGCAGGCGCGCATCAACGCCGCGCCCACGTCATGGTACGAGTCTGATTCGTTGGTGAAGCGCCGACCGTCGCGCAGCACACCGATCACCCCGGGTTTGTAGCGGTCCAGCAGGTGTGGGAACACGCCCACGCGTCCATCGCCCAGCGGCACACGTGAGACCGGCATCCAGGCCGCCGCATCGGCAAAGCGCAATTCGCATTGCGCGCCGACTGCTTCGGCCATGGCGATGCCATCACCCGTGTTGGACACGGGCGTCGGCGAGACATGCTCACCGCCGCGCTGAAGATGCGGATAGGCCTGGGCGATGCGCCGCGCGTCATGCGGAAAGCCGCCGCAGGCCAGCACCACGGCGTGGCGCGCCGTGACGCGATAGTCACCGTGCGGTCCCGCCACCTGCACGCCACAGACCCGCCCAGCCTTACTCAGCAACTGTTTCGCCGGGCTGCTGGTGCGGATCGGAATGCCCAGATCCAACGCCGACTTGGCCAACCGCGCTGCCAGCGCATTGCCGCTGGTCACCTGGATGCCGCGGCGGTACAGCAGCAGCTCTTTCAGATGCGTCGCCAGACGCTTGACCACATAGACGAAGGACGTCAGCGATTTGGTGGCACGGAAAAAGTGCTTCAGGTCGGCGTTGGACGAGTTGAACATCATGCCGATGAAGGTGATGGTCTCCAGGGGCGGCTTCAGGCGCGCCATGTCCGGCCCCAGGCGGCGGATGTCGTAAGGTGCAGCCAGGATGGAGCGTCCCACCGACACGCCTCCGGGGCGATCAGGGTGGTAATCGGGGTACAGCGTGGGCAGGAACTGCACCTCGGTCTCGCGCTCGAAGAACTCCACCATCTTCGGCCCGTGCTCGACGAAGGCGGCCACCGCCGCCTCGTCGAAATGCGCGCCAGTCTCACCCTGCAGGTACTCTCGCACCGCGGTCACCGTGTCGGCCGGGTTCTGCGCCCGGCCGTGGTGGCTCAGCGGTATCCAGAGCACGCCCCCCGAAAGCGCGGTGGTACCACCGAACACCGGTTCCTTCTCCAGCACGACCACGTCAAGACCACGCTTGCGCGCCGTGATGGCCGTGGCCAGCCCAGCCGCGCCGGAGCCCACTACCACCACATCGCATTCAATATC
>JAYRLJ010000472.1:0-2006 GCA_041905305.1 Hylemonella sp.
GAGATCGATCTGCTGGTCACGCCCGACCCGCTGCTCAAGCCCGGTCTGCATTTCGAGCCGGTGTTCGACTACGAGCAGGTGCTGCTGGTGGGTGCCGGGCACCCGCTGGCGCAGCAGGCTTTCGTCAAGCCCGCGCAACTGGCGAGCGAGACGCTGATCACCTACCCGGTGAGCATCGAGCGGCTGGACATCTACACCCAGTTCCTGATGCCCGCCGCCGTCACGCCCCGGCGCCAAAAGGCCATTGAGACCACCGACATCATGGTGCAGATGGTGGCCAGCGGCCGCGGTGTGGCCGCCCTGCCCCGCTGGCTGGCCGAGGAATACGCACAAAAAACCGGCGTGGCCGCCGTGCGCCTGGGGGCCAAAGGCATCGCCAAACAGATTTTTCTGGGCGCGCGGGAAGCCGATCTGGACATCGACTACCTGCAGGCCTTCATTGCCCTGGCCGCCCAGCCCAGGGGCGCCTGAGCAGCTGCGCGCCGTGGCCCGACGGCGCGGCCATGCGTTCGAGACCGCTCAGGCGGCTGCGGTGGCGCCCTGCAGTGCGCGGCGCAGGGCGTCGTAACCGCCCACGTAGGCCTGGGCGCCCTCGCGTTCGATGAAGGTCTGCGGCAGGCTGCGCACCGGCTGCCCTACCTTGGCCTGCAGCTCTTCCACGCTGATGTCCTGACCCACGGTGAGGTACTGGAAGCTGATGGACTGCATCTGGCACAGCAGCTTGCTCTTGTTGCATTCGACGCAGTTCTCTTTGCCGTAGATGATGACTTGCATGGAAGGGGTTCTTTCAGAAGGGATGGGGTGGAATGGAAAGGGGTGGCGTCAGAAATCGACGTCGAACACCTGGTTTGCATCGGTGCGGCGCATCACGCCGACCTTGTAGGCCGCAATGTCCTGTTCTTGCGGCGAGGCCTGGGTCTTGGAGATGTTGAGCCATTTCTCCATGAACTTCAGCGGGTTGTGCGCGGGCAGCGTGTAGCGCTCGGTGCTCAGGCCCAGTAACTGGTAGACATCCTTGGCGCAGTACAGCGTCCAGGCACCCAGGCGGTCGGCGTTCATGCCCACGAGTTCGCGGCCGTCGGAGAACAGGTAGTCGATCCAGCGCAGCTCGCTCTCGATGACTTCCTCGATCATTTTTTCGATGCGCTCACGGCATTGCGCAAAGGCGGCCTGGCCGCGTTCGGTGGTAAGCTCGTTTTTCAGCACGGCGCGGTCGAGTTCGACGTGGATTTCCAGCTCGTCCTGCGCGATCTTCTGGATCGCCTTGCCGATGGGCTGGAACAGTCCGGTGTCGCAGATGGCGAAGGTCACGGCGAAGCTCGCCATGAACTGGATGCGCTCCATGCACAGCAGTGCGACGATGGTCATGAACACCGCGTTGTAGGTGTCTTGATCGTTGGGCAACAGGCCGACGGCGTACCGGTGCGAGGCCAAATAGCCTTCGCCGAAAGCGCGCCCCACTTCCTCCAGCCGCTCGTGCGCTTCCTGCACGCGCAGGATTTCGCCCAAGATGACGCTGGGGTCGTCGAAAGAGTTGCGCACGATCTCAGAGTAGGTCGCGGCGTGCACCACCTCGTTGTCGGAAATGCGCTGCCAAGCCGCCCACAGTTCGCTGGAGGTGATGAAGGGCGCCAGCACCGGGGCGATGGCGCGGGAGGTCACTGAATCGGCCTCCCACTGCCAGGCCAGGGTCTTGATCATCATGTCGTAGGTGGCACGCGAACAGGACTTGAAGTCGGCGTTGCACGAGGAGTAGTCGAACTCGTTCTCGTCCCAGTCCAGCGATTTCTGCGCCTTGTAGATCTTCCAGATCTCGGGGTAGTGGCGGTTGACGGTATCGAACAGGCCCGGGCGCTGACCGAGCAACAGTTGGGGCTTCTGGTAGTCGGTCTTGTCGTAGTTGAAGACGGTCTCAAGCATGGTGGGGCTCCTGGGGCTCAGAGGGTGCAGGCTTCGCACTCGCTGTCGCTGTCCTCAGCATCAGCGGCCGTGGACGCCGTCGGCTC